>NZ_JBSGXP010000087.1:0-35034 GCF_053610105.1 Kitasatospora sp. NPDC054939
GCGCACCGGGAACGCCCGGGGCGCCGCCCCTCCGGCGTACCCGCGCGGGCACCGCGCCGCGCGCCGTCCGAACATGCCCGGAAGCGGTCGGATTCGGCCATTGGGACGCGAGGGACGGGTGAAGATCTGGCTGATCGCGGTCAAAACCACTACCGGGCCCCACCGTCCGCTCCTAGCATGGCGCGGCACGCACCGGACTGTGACGCCGCTCACGTCCGCTCGTTCCCCCTGTGCGACCCGTACGCCGAAGGAGTGAGGAGACCCGAGTGGAACCACCGACCGCCACCGCCCCGACGGAAGTCCAACGCATCGAGGAGAGCGAGGAGTTCCGGGCGCTGCGGCGCTCCTTCCGGAACTTCGCCTTCCCGGTCACCCTCGGTTTCGTCCTCTGGTACCTGCTGTACGTGCTGCTCTCCAGCTACGCGCCCGGCCTGATGGGGACCAAGGTCGTCGGGCACGTCAACGTCGCCCTGGTGCTGGGCCTGCTGCAGTTCGCCACCACCTTCGCCATCGCCGCCTGGTACGCCCGCTACGCGGACCGCCGGCTCGACCCGCCCGCCACCGCGATCCGCGAGCAGCACGAGGGCGCCGCTGTCCACGCTCCCCGGGAGGCCGGCGAATGAGCCCGCTCGCCGACGCGGCCCCGGCGGCCGGCGCCGCCCTGCTCGCCGCCCCGAGCACCGAGCACCGCGGTCTGACCATGACCCTGTTCGGGCTGTTCGTCCTGGCCACCCTCGGTATCACGATCTGGGCCGGCCGGCAGACCAAGGACGCCTCCGACTACTACGCCGGCGGCCGCGGCTTCACCGGCTTCCAGAACGGCCTGGCGATCTCCGGCGACTACATGTCCGCCGCCTCCTTCCTCGGCATCGCCGGGGCGATCGCGCTCTCCGGCTACGACGGCTTCCTCTACTCCATCGGCTTCCTGGTGGCCTGGCTGGTCGCCCTGCTGCTGGTCGCCGAACCGCTGCGCAACTCCGGCCGGTACACGATGGCCGACGTGCTGGCCTTCCGGATGCGCCAGCGCCCGGTGCGGACCGCCGCAGGGATCTCCACCATCGTGGTGTCGATCTTCTACCTGCTCGCCCAGATGGTCGGCGCCGGCACCCTGGTCGCCCTGCTGCTCGGCATCAGCGGCGACGCCGCCAAGCGCTGGACGATCGTCGCGGTCGGCGCGCTGATGGTGGTCTACGTGGTCATCGGCGGCATGAAGGGCACCACCTGGGTCCAGATCGTCAAGGCCGTGCTGCTCATCGCCGGCACCGCCCTGATGACCGTCCTGGTGCTCGCCAAGTACGACTTCAACGTCTCCGCCCTGCTCGGTGCCGCCGCCGACGCCAGCGGCAAGGGCGCGGCCTTCCTCGAACCGGGGCTCAAGTACGGCGCGAGCGCCACCACCGAACTGGACTTCCTCAGCCTGGGCCTTGCCCTGGTGCTCGGCACCGCCGGCCTGCCGCACATCCTGGTCCGCTTCTACACCGTGCCGACCGCCAAGGCCGCCCGGAAGTCGGTGCTCTGGGCGATCGGCATCATCGGCGGTTTCTACCTGATGACCCTCGCCCTCGGCTTCGGCGCCGCCGCCCTGGTCGGCCCGAAGGAGATCAAGGCCGCCAACCCGGCCGGGAACACCGCCGCCCCCCAGCTCGCCGAGGTCCTCGGCGGCGGCCCCGGCACCACCGGCGGGGCGGTCCTGCTGGCCGTCATCTCGGCCGTCGCCTTCGCCACCATCCTCGCCGTGGTGGCCGGCCTCACCCTGGCCTCCTCCGCCTCCTTCGCCCACGACCTCTACGCCAACGTGATCCGGCGCGGCAGGGCGAGCGAGCGCGAGGAGGTCCGCTCGGCGAAATGGGCGGCCGTGGTGATCGGCGCGGTGGCGATCCTGCTCAGCCTGTTCGCCGGCAACCTCAACACCGCCGCCCTGGTCGCGCTCGCCTTCGCGGTCGCCGCCTCCGCCAACCTGCCGACGCTGCTGTACTCGCTGTTCTGGAAGCGCTTCAACACCGTCGGCGCGGTCAGCTCGGTCTACGCCGGACTGGCCTCCTCGGTGCTGCTGGTCTTCTTCTCCCCGGTGGTCTCCGGCGCCGGCAAGGACTCGCTCTTCCAGCACGCCGACTTCCACTGGTTCCCGCTCTCCAACCCCGGCCTGGTCTCCATCCCGATCGGCTTCCTGGCCGGCTGGCTCGGCACCGTCCTGGCCAAGGAGAAGGCCGACCCGGCGAAGTACGCTGAACTGGAGGTCCGCTCACTGACCGGACTGGGCGCCCACTGACGCCGCCGCCTGACTAAGCTGGCCCGGCCTGCCGCCCGACGGCGGGCCGGGCCCGCGGCCTCCCACGGCGCGACGGGCCACCTGATCCGGGGAAGGGAACCGCCGTGCTGCTCGACACCTTCGGCCGTCGCGCCGTCGACCTGCGGGTCTCCCTCACCGACCGCTGCAACCTCCGGTGCACCTACTGCATGCCCGAGGAGGGCCTGCAGTGGCTCGGCAAGCCGCAACTGCTCACCGACGAGGAGATCGTCCGGCTGGTCGGCATCGCGGTCCGCGACCTCGGCGTCACCGAGGTCCGCTTCACCGGCGGCGAGCCGATGCTGCGCCCCGGGCTGGTCGGCATCGTCGCGGCCTGCGCCGCACTGGAGCCCCGCCCCGAGCTCTCGCTCACCACCAACGGCATCGGCCTGGCCCGCACCGCGACCGCGCTGCGCGAGGCCGGCCTCGACCGGGTCAACGTCTCGCTGGACACCCTCGACCCGGACACCTTCCACACCCTCACCCGGCGCCGGCGCCACCAGGACGTCCTGGACGGGCTGGCCGCCGCCGAGGCCGCCGGGCTGACCCCGGTCAAGCTCAACGCCGTCCTGATGCGCGGCACCAACGACCACGAGGCCGCCGACCTGCTCGGCTGGTGCCTGGAGCGCGGGTACGAGCTGCGCTTCATCGAGCAGATGCCGCTGGACGCCCAGCACGGCTGGGACCGCACCCGGATGGTCACCGCCGAGGAGATCCTGGAACTGCTCTCCGCCCGGTACGCGCTGACGCCCGAGCCCTCCGCGAAGCGCGGGGCCGCGCCGGCCGAACGCTGGCTGGTGGACGGCGGCCCGGGGCGGGTCGGGGTGATCGCCTCCGTCACCCGGCCGTTCTGCCGGGCCTGCGACCGCACCCGGCTCACCGCCGACGGCCAGGTCCGCAACTGCCTCTTCGCCACCGGCGAGACCGACCTGCGCACCGCGCTGCGCTCGGGCGGCAGCGACGCGGAGATCGGCGCGCTGTGGCGGCAGGCGATGTGGGGCAAGAAGGCGGGGGCGGGGATCGACGAACCCGAGTTCCTCCAGCCGGAGCGCCCGATGTCGGCGATCGGCGGCTAGGCGCGGGGTGCCGGTCGGGCGTCCGGGCTCAGCGGGGGTCGTCCTCGGGGGTCCAGTCCTCGATCGGGACGACCTCCTTGAGGAAGCCCCGGACGCCCAGGAACTGCGACAGGTGCTCGCGGTGCTCCTCGCAGGCCGCCCAGGTCTTGCGGCGGTCCGGGGTGTGCAGCTTGGGGTTGTTCCAGACCAGCACCCAGCGGGCGTCCGCCCGGCAGCCCTTGGCGGAGCAGACCGGCGTCTGCGGGGTGTTCATCAAGGCGTCCTCGGAGCTCGGCGGGATCGGCGTGCCGCCAGTCTGTCACGCGCCGGACGCGGCCCGGTTTCGGGCATGGCGACGCCGGGCAGCCACGGGGGGAGCCGCCCGGCGTCGGTCCGTCGCTCCGACGGGGGATGCGGAGCGCGTACGCAGTATGTCACGGTCGGGAAGGTGTTTGGGGAGGTCTTGCATGATTAATCTGAGCTTCTTTTGAGCTTTCTACCCCCGTAGAGCAGGCAAACCGGGGTGAATCAGGCGCTCATGTCGAGGTCTGTGAAGAATCCGTGACAGAACCGTCCGCCCCGCCCGCCGCACCGGACGCACCGCCCCCACCCGTCCCGCCGGGGCCCAGCATCAGCGGCGTATCGGCCGAGAAGGCGAAGGTGCTCGGCAGCCCCGGCGCCCTCTCCCGGCCCGCGTTGGCGATCAGCACCGCGAAGTACGGCAGCAGCACCGCACCCGCCAGCGCACCGAAGGCCAGCACCCGCTGCACGTCCCACAGCACCACCGCCAGCAGCACGCACACGGTGCGCAGCAGCATCGAGACCACGTAGCGGCGCTGACGGCCCCGGACGTCCTCGGAGAGGCTGCTGCGCGCCCCCGTGATCCGGTGCACCTGTCCGTCGGCACTCCTGCGCATGCCCTACCGCCTTCGTCCGCTCCCGCACGGCTCGTCGTACCGCGCGGCCACTTCACGGTACGCCGCACCGGGCGGGGCGGGGAGACCGGGGTTCAGCCGTCGGAGTGTCGGCCCAGGTACTGCGGCGGGACGGCGTCGGTGAGCCAGACGCCGTTGGCGCTGACCCGGAACACGTGGCCGGCCGCGGCCATCGCCGCCGCGTCCACCGCCAGCACCACCGGACGGCCGTGCCGGGACCCCACCCGCACGGCCGTGTCGGTGTCGGCCGAGAGGTGGACGTCCTGCCGGGCCATCGGCCGCAGGCCCTCCCGGTATATCGCGTCCAGGTTGCGGCCCGTGGTGCCGTGGAACAGCACCGAGGGCGGCTCGGCGGCGGCCAGACCGAGGTCGACCGCCACCGTGTGGCCCTGGCTGGCCCGGATCGAGAGGCCGTCCTCCGAGTACGCGAAGCGGCGCTTGTTGTTGGTCGCCACCACGTGGTCCAGCCCGGCCCGGTCCAGCCGGGTGCCGCGGGCGGACAGCGCCGCCAGCAGCGCGTCCACCCGCACCCAGCCGGCCGCGTCCAGCTCGATCCCGATGCTGCCGGGGTCGTGCCGCAGGACGCGGGACAGCAGCTTGCTGGTCCTGACCGTGCGCTTCTCGTCCATTCTCTCGATCCTTCCCGGGTCGGCCGGGCGCTACGACGCCTGGCTGACCGAACTCATGTTGAAGTCCGGAACGCGCACCGGCGGCATCGCGGTCCGGGTGAACCAGTCGCTCCACTCGCGCGGCAGGCACCGCTCGGTACGGCCCACCTCGCTGATCCGCCCCAGCAGGTCGACCGGCGACTCGTTGAACCGGAAGTTGTTCACCGCGCCGACCACCCGGCCGTTCTCGACCAGGTACACGCCGTCCCGGGTGAGGCCGGTGAGCAGCAGCGTCGCCGGATCCACCTCGCGGATGTACCAGAGGCAGGTCAGCAGCAGGCCGCGCTCGGTGCGGGCGATCATCTCGGCCAGGGTCGGCGCGGCCTCCCGGCCGGCCGTCTCCAGGACGAGGTTGTCGCCGGCCGGGCGCAGCGGCAGACCGGTCAGCGCGGCCGAGTGCCGGTTGGTGACCAGATGGGCCAGCTCGCCGTCGCGGATCCAGTCGGTCCCGGACAGCGCGGTGCCGTTGTCGAAGACCGAGGCGTCCCCGTCGGTCTCGTGCGCCAGCACGAACGGCGCCGTCTCCAGGCCCGGCTCGGCCGGGTCCGAGCGCAGGGTCAGCGGCAGCCTGCTCAGCTTGTCGCCGACCCGGGTGCCGCCGCCCGGCTTCGAGAAGACCGTCCGGCCCTCGAAGGCGTCCCGGCCGCCCGCCGACCAGCTCAGGTAGACCATCAGGTCGGCCACCGCCGAGGGCGGCAGCAGCGTCTCGTACCGCCCGGCCGGCAGGTCGATCCGGTTCGCGCCCCAGCCGAGGCGCTCGGTCAGCTCGGCGTGCAGCGCGGTGACGTCCACGTCGGCGAAGTCCCGGGTGGAGGCGCCCGCCCAGGCCGAACCGGACAGGTCCGCGGTCTTGGCGTTCAGCTCGACCATGCCGGTCGGCTGGTCGTGGCGCAGCCGCAGGCCGGTCGAGGTGCCCAGGTAGCTGGTGGTCAGCTCGTGCCGGGCGAAGCCGTACAGCAGCTCGCCCTGCGCGGCGGCCCGGGCGAACGCCTCGCCGAGGGCGGGCGCGAAGGCCGCGAACACCTCGATCGAGGTCTCGGCGGGCGGGGCGGTGAAGTCCGGCGCGGACGGCCGGTCGGTGACCAGCGGCTGCGCGTCCTCCGCCGGGCCGGCCGCGCGGGCGGCCTCCTCGGCGGCCCGCACCAGGCCCTCCACCTCCTCCCGGGTGACGGCCTCGCGGGAGACCACGCCCGAGGCGGTGCCCTCGGCGCCGGCCACCGTGGCGATCACGGTGAGGCGGCGCCCCCGGGTGACGCCGTTGGTGGTGAGCGCGTTGCCCGCCCAGCGCAGGTTGGCGGTCGACTCCTCGTCGGCGATCACCACGCAGCCGTCGGTGCGGGAGAGGCCGAGCGCCAGCTCGACGAGCTCGTGGGGCTGAATCGCGGCCATCAGTGACCCGCCTCCTGCTGGGTGTTGAGCACGTTGACGTTGCGGAACAGCGCCGAGGGGCAGCCGTGGCTGACCGCGGCGACCTGGCCGGGCTGCGCCTTGCCGCAGTTGAAGGCGCCGCCGAGCACGTAGGTCTCCGGGCCGCCGACCGCGGCCATCGAGCCCCAGAAGTCGGTGGTGGTCGCCTGGTACGCGAAGTCCTTCACCTGGCCCGCGAGCTCGCCGTTGCGGATGGCGTACGCGCGCTGGCCGGTGAACTGGAAGTTGTAGCGCTGCATGTCGATCGACCAGGAGCGGTCGCCGACGATGTACAGGCCGTTCTCCACCCCGGCGAACAGGCCCTCGGTGGACGGGCCGCCGGCGGCCGGCTGCAGCGAGACGTTCGCCATCCGCTGCACCGGCACGTGCGCCGGGGAGTCGGCGAAGGCGCAGCCGTTGGAACGGTCGAAGCCCTTCAGCTTCGCCATCCCCCGGTCGAGCTGGTAGCCCACCAGGACGCCGTCCTTGACGAGGTCCCACGACCGGGTGGCGACGCCCTCGTCGTCGTACCCGACGGTGGACAGGCCGTGCTCGGCGGTGCGGTCGCCGGTGACGTGCATCAGCTCGGAGCCGTACTTGAGCGTGCCCAGCTTGTCGAAGGTCGCGAAGGAGGTGCCCGCGTAGGCGGCCTCGTAGCCCAGCGCGCGGTCCAGCTCGGTGGCGTGCCCGATCGACTCGTGGATCGTCAGCCAGAGGTTGGACGGGTCGATCACCAGGTCGTAGCGGCCGGACTCGACGCTCGGCGCCTTCATCTTCTCGGCCAGCAGCACCGGCAGTTCGGCCAGCTCGGCGTCCCAGTCCCAGCCGGTGCCGCGCAGGTACTCGAAGCCCCGGCCGACCGGCGGCGCCAGGGTCCGCATCGAGTCGAAGGCGCCGGTGCGCTCGTCCACCGAGGTCGCTTCGAGGGTCGGGTGCAGCCGGATGCGCTGCTGGGTGGTCACGGTGCCGGCGGTGTCGGCGTAGAACTTGTTCTCCTGCACCGTCAGCAGGGTGGCCAGCACGTGCGAGACGCCCTCGGCCGCCAGCAGCCGGCCGCTCCACTCGGCCAGCAGGGCGGTCTTCTCCGCGTCCGGCACCTCGAACGGGTTCTCCTCGTACGCGGACACCCAGACGGCGTCCGCGTGCACCGGCTCGTCCGCCAGCTCGACGCGCTCCTTCGACCCCGCGGCGCGGCTAATCCCACCGGACAGGCGGGCCACCGCGACCGCCTGCTCGGCGACCCGGGCCGCGGCGGCGGTCGTCAGGTCCACCCCGGCGGCGAAGCCCCAGGCGCCGTCCAGCAGCACCCGGACGGCGAAGCCCAGCTGGACGCTGTCGGAGGTGCCGGCCGGCCTCGCGTCGCGCAGCCGCCAGGACGCGCTGCGCACCCGCTCCAGGCGGAAGTCGGCGTGCTCGACGCCGAGTTCGCGCGCGCGGGTGAGCGCGGCGTCGGCCAGCGTGCGCAGCGGGTACGCCAGGAACAGCGGGTCGACGGCGCGCCCCTGCGCGGTGCCGGAGCTGTTGGTCGGAGGCAATCGGGCTCCCTGGGTCGGGGGATGGCTGGGAGGTCGGGGCCGCCCCCGGTCAGGGGAGCCCGCACCGCATCATTGCCCCTCGCCCCGGTTTCGGCCAGCAGGTTTCGTCCCGCCCGCCCGCGCGCCGCCTGTGCCCCGGCGCGCCCGGCGGGTCCGGCCCGTTGCCCCAACGTGCTTCCGGCCGCATGGGGTTGGGGACGATAGTGGTGATGGAGCGGAGGGGGAGCACATGGGGGCGCTCGACCGGTGGAACGAGCGGCCGGTGAACGGCCGGCCGGTCGACGCGGTGGTGGACGGGTCGGCGGGGGCCTCGGCGGCCGCGGCCGCGGCCGCTCCGCGCACCGGGCGGGCGTGGTCCGGGCTGCTGCCCGGCCGGCGGGCCTACCGGACCGCGACGCTGCGGGAGCTGGAGGGCCGGGCCCTGCTCGGCGAGGAACGGCCCGCCGAGGCCGCCGAACGGTTCGCCGCGGGCATCGCGCTGCTGCGCCGACCGGGCCGGCGGGGCGGGCGGGCCGGCGGGTGGAAGCACGGCGGGCACAAGGGCGGCGGGCGTAAGGGCGGCGGGAACAGCGGGCGGGTCGGCCGACGGAACGGCGCACGGCTGGCGTCGCTGCTCATGCGCTCCGCCACGGCGCACCTCGCGCTCGGCCGGCCCGCGGAGGCCGTGGCGGCGATGGAGGAGGCGGTGGCGGTGGCGCAGCGGGTCTCCGTGACCGCGTACGGGCGGCAGCTGTACAACCTCGGCGTCGTGCTGCGCGCGGCCGACCGGCCGGCACCCGCCCTTGAGGCGGCCGAGCGGGCCGAGCAGGTGCTGCGGGAGCCGCGTGAGCCGCCTCCCGAGGACGCGGCCACCCGCGGCCTGCTGGCGGGCGCGCTCGGGCTGCAGGCCGAGTGCCACGCGGCGCTCGGCCGGTTCGAGCGGGCCGTCGAGCTGCGCCACCGGGCGGTCCGGCTGCTGGAGGCGCGGGGCGGCCGGTACGCGACGGCCGCGGCCAGGGCGCGGGCCTGGGACGACCTGGCCGGCGAACTGCACGCCGCCGGGCGCTGGGAGGAGGCCGACACGGCCTACCACCGGGGGGTCGCCGTGCGCGCCGTGGCGGCCCGCCGGGAGGCGCGGGCCGGGGCCGCAGCCCGGCGGGGCCGGGGAGCGCCGCGGCCGCGGCTGTGACCCGCTTCGGCGACGCGCTCCGGTGACGCGCTCCGGTGACCCGCGGCGCGGCTCCCGGCGTCGGCGCCGGCTACCGAGGGTGTCCGGGCCGCCGGTGCGACCCGGACACCCGGTGGCCCGGTGATACCCCGTGGCGGTGCGGTCCGGTCAGGCCACGCCCTCCCACCAGCCGTCGAGCTCCGGCGGGTTGTCCACGTCCACCCGCTCGCCCGGCCGCGGCACCGCCAGCGGCACCGCCTGCGCCTTGGCCTCGGCCAGCACCCGTTCGACCGGCTCCGCCCACGGGTGCAGGCCCAGGTTGAAGGTGCACCAGTGGACCGGCACCAGCAGCCCGGCCCGCAGGTCGCGGTGGGCGCGGACGGCGTCCTCCGGGGTCATATGGATGTCCGCCCACGCCTCGTCGTACGCGCCGATCTGCACCAGCGCCGCGTCGAACGGCCCGTGCCGCTCGCCGATCGCCGCGTAGCCCTCGAAGTAGCCGGAGTCCCCGGTGTAGAAGACCTTGCGCTCGGGCCCGGCGATCACCCAGGAGCCCCAGAGCGTGGTGTTGCGCGTCAGGCCGCGGCCGGAGAAGTGGTGGGCGGAGGTGAGCGTCAGCACCAGATCGCCCAGGGTGCACGTCTCGTCCCAGTCCAGCTCGATGATCCGGTGCTCCGGCACGCCCCAGCGGCGCAGGTGGCTCCCGATGCCCAGCGGCACCGCGAACGGCGCCGACTGGCAGCGCACCAGCCGCTTGACCGTCGCCATGTCGAGGTGGTCGTAGTGGTCGTGCGAGATCAGCACCGCGTCCACCGGCGGCAGCTCCTCCAGCTCCACCGGCACCGGGTGCAGCCGCTTGGGCCCGACGTGCGCCGCCGGGGAGCAGCGCTCGCTCCAGATCGGGTCCAGCAGCACCCGGGAGCCCTCGATCTCCACCAGCGCGGAGGCGTGCCCGTACCAGGTGACGGCGAGCCCGCCGGCGTCCGGCCCCTCGGGCGCGGCGAGCGGGCGGACGGTCGGCACCGGGAGCGCCGGCGTCCGCCCCTCGCGCTCCAACAGCATCCGGCGCAGCGTGCCGCGGTCCACCTCGGGCGTCGAGCGGTCCCGGGCCACCTCGGAGGGCGCGTTGTGGAAGGTGCCGTCCCGGTACTGCGGCGAGTTGCGCACCCGCTCCTCGCGCTCGCCGTCCGGGCGCCGCCCGAACGCGGCCGGAAGGTCGCGCAGGGACCAGGCCGCCGCTCCCGCGCCGACCGCCAGCGCCGCCAGTGCCAGCAGCCGTCCCCGCCGGCCGGTGCCCCCGGGCTGTGCCTTGCTCATCCGCGCTCTGCCTTCACTCGTCGGTCGGTCGGTCCACGGCACCGGGCCACCGGTACCACGGGGCCAACGGGTACGGCGCCGGTCCTTGTTCCCGGCGGGCCGGATTGTCGGAACGCGACAGTTCCGCCGCGGAGGCGCTGTGGGAGCCCGATTCGTCGCAGCGCGCGGCCGACCGATAGCGTCACACTGCGTACGCATCCAGCCGCACGCACATTCGGTCAACACGGAGAGAGGTGGATCGGTGAGCCGCTCGGTTCTCGTCACCGGAGGAAACCGGGGCATCGGCCTCGCGATCGCCCTGGCCTTCGCCGAGGCGGGCGACAAGGTCGCGATCACCAGCCGCTCGGGCGAGGTGCCCGAGGCCCTGGCCAAGTACGACGTCCTCGCCGTGAAGTGCGACATCACCGACGCCGCCCAGGTCGACGCCGCGTTCACCGAGGTCGAGGCCAAGCACGGCGGTGTCGAGGTGCTGGTGGCCAACGCCGGCATCACCCACGACACGCTGCTGCTGCGCATGTCCGAGGAGGACTTCACCTCCGTCCTGGACACCAACCTGACCGGCACCTTCCGGGTGGTCAAGCGCGCCTCCAAGCTGATGATGCGCGCCCGCAAGGGCCGCGTCGTGCTGATCTCGTCGGTGGTCGGCCTGTCCGGCTCCCCGGGGCAGGCGAACTACGCCGCCTCCAAGGCCGGCCTGGTCGGCTTCGCCCGCTCGCTCGCGCGCGAGCTGGGCCCCCGCAACATCACCGTCAACGTGGTCGCCCCCGGCTTCGTCGACACCGACATGACCGCCGTGCTCAGCGACGAGCGCCGCGCGGAGATCGTCGCCGGCGTGCCGCTGGGCCGCTACGCGGCGCCCGCCGAGGTCGCGTCCACCGTGCGGTTCCTCGGTTCCGACGAGGCCGCGTACATCACCGGAGCCGTCATTCCCGTCGACGGCGGATTGGGCATGGGTCACTGACACATGAGTGGAATCCTTGAGGGCAAGCGCATCCTGGTCACCGGTGTGCTGATGGAGTCCTCCATCGCCTTCCACACCGCCAGGCTGGCCCAGGAGCAGGGCGCGGAGATCATCCTCACCGCGTTCCCCCGCCCGAGCCTGACCGAGCGCATCGCGAAGAAGCTGCCGCACCCGGTCAAGGTGCTGGAGCTGGACGTCTCCAACGAGGAGCAGCTGGCCGGCATCGCCGAGCAGGTCCGCGAGCACCTGCCGACCCTGGACGGCATCGTCCACTCGATCGGCTTCGCCCCGCAGGACGCCCTCGGCGGCAACTTCCTGAACACCCCGTGGGAGTCCGTGGCGACCGCCATGCAGGTCTCCGCGTTCTCGCTGAAGTCGCTCACCACCGCGCTGCTCCCGCTGATGCAGGACGGCGGCTCGGTCGTCGGCCTCACCTTCGACGCGCAGTACGCGTGGCCGCAGTACGACTGGATGGGCCCGGCCAAGGCCGCCCTGGAGGCGACCAACCGCTACCTGGCCCGCGACCTGGGCGAGCGCAACATCCGCTGCAACCTGATCTCGGCCGGCCCGATCGGCTCGATGGCCGCCAAGTCCATCCCGGGCTTCGGCGAGCTGGCGGACGTCTGGAACCACCGCTCCCCGCTCAAGTGGGACCTCTCCGACCCGGAGCCGGCCGGCCGCGGCGTCGTCGCCCTGCTCTCCGACTGGTTCCCGAAGACCACCGGCGAGATCATCCACGTCGACGGCGGCCTCCACGCCATCGGCGCCTGACGCCCACCCCGCCCCACCCCGCCGCCCGGCACCCCCGCGAGGGGGCGCCGGGCGGCGGCGCGTTCTCCGGGGCCTACCGCGGCGCGACGGGCTCGCAGTCGTGCTCGGCGGTGACGGCAGCTGCCCAGGTACGGAAGAGCGGTGCGTCGATGGTCGGAGTGCCCGGGTCGACGTACGGTCGTTCGGCCATCAGGCTGAGCAGGAGGGTGCCGTTGCCGCAGGGAGCGACGACGGTGTTCGGCGTGCCCTTGCCGCGCCATCCCGGCGGCAGGCTCCTGCCCAGTGACTCCCGGTCGAGGAGCAGGCCGGGGAAACGGGGATCGGTACTGCTGGTGAACCGGATCGCAGGTGCTTCGGTCGGCGCGGCGTCCTCGTGGTGGATCCAGCAGACCTGGACTGGTGCAGCCGGATCGCTGACCCGTTGGTAGAGACCCTCCGGGGTGGCTCCGGGTCCGGTTCCGGCACCGGGCTGTTCGCAGAGTTGCCCGTTAACGGCCCGCTGTGCGGAGGAGCCCGCAGCCGTCAGGTGGGTGTCCGGAACGTCGGCGGAACCACAGCCGGTGGCACGTGCGACCGCGGCGCCGAAGCCGGCGGAGAGCCGGGCCAGGGCTGCCCTGGCCTCAGGGAGGGGTGCCTCCTCGGAGCGGCCGGTCGGAGGGGTGCCGGGGCCGCCCTTGGAGCTGCGCACCGACACCTCCACCGCGTCGGCATCACGGCCGGGCGCCAGGTCCGTGCCGCGCGCGGGTAGCCGACAGCCGGACGGCAGCAGCATCCAGCCGCTGGTGTTGAAGAATCCGCCGATCGGCCCCCGATCCGGCTGCGACATCGCGGGGTCGATCGCGCCAACCGGGTCGACGCCCACCGTCCGCAGGACCAGTCGGCCCGATTCCTTTCCGCTGTCGGCCACCGAGACGATGCAGGTGGACTTCGGATCGGCCCGATCATGCGACCGCTCCGAGGCGACGACCTCGATCCTGCCACCACCCAGGACGGCCCGAACGTCCGATGCAGCGACCGCCCCGCCGCACAGCGGGTCCGGAACCAACAGGTCGGTGTACTGCCAGGCCACCCACCCGCCGGCCGCCAAGGCCAGCACCAGGGACGGCACTCCGAGCCGCAGCAGACGCCGGGTACGCCGCGAGGTGTTCATTTCTGCGCGTTCCGTCCCATGGCGTTGTTGGCGTGCAGGTATCCGTTGGTGCGCCCGGAGTCCAACGAGCGGTACACGTCATCCACGATGTCGGATTCCTTTCCGTACCCGTGCCCGCGGCCCCACTCCAACACCAGCTGCCGTTCGTGCCGGGAAGTCTTCTGGTGCTCCTCGGAGGCCTTGAGATTCCCGGTGTCCTGGGCGTCCTTCTTGACGCTGTCCACCCACTGGTTGATGCCGGCGTCGACCAGAGCACCGACTGAGTCGCCGACCTTGGGGAAGTAGCCCGTGGTTCCGCTGTTGATGGTGGACAGCATCTGGCCCGTCTTTTCCGCCCACTCCATCCTGTCGTCCTTCGCGTCCAGGATGACGGAGACCGCGACGGCGTCGTAGGCGCCGAGTGCGGTGCCGATGCGCTGGGCGGGCCGTTGGCGTTCGCTGTCGTTGACCCGGGGGTCAGCGGGGATACCGGCCAACTCCTCGGCGGCCTTGGCCTGCTCGGCGGCGTAGAGGGTGGCGAAGGCCTCGGGCTCCTCGGCGACTCCTCGGATCACGCGGACCAGTTGGGCGTTGTCGCCGCCGAGGTGGCCGACGCCGTTCTCCTCCCAGGCCCCGTCGCGGTCGGCGTTCGAGCTGTGCTCCGAGAGGATCCGGTGGGTGTCGTCGACGTAGTCCGAGAGCGCGTTGGCGATGGGCATCCGCAGGCCTTCGGGGATGTCGGCGCCCTTGCCCTCGGCGTCCAGGGTCTCGACGATCCCCTGCATCACGCGTGCCTGGGCCGGCGTGTGCGGACCGCCGTTGTGGGCGCCCTCGCCCGGCACGTCGCCGGTGGCCCCCGCTTCGAGTGCGGCGGCGAGGCCCGACGGTGCAGGGCCGCTGCCGTTCAGCGGGGGGCCGCCGCCCGTGAGGGTGTACGGGGTGTTCTGGCTCCAGTCCCGCTCCCGCAGCAGGTAGGCGAGCCGGTCCCCGGCGCCCGGGGCCGTGGGGTCGAGGAACGCGGTCGCCGCCTCGGGGTGCCCGCCCATGAGGCCGAGCACGCTGTCCAGCGGGTCGTGCACCAGGTCCGGGCGCGGGCCGTCGTGGTGCGCCGGCCAGTTGCCCTTGCAGGCCCGGTCGGCGGCGAGGACGTCGGTCCCGAGGTCGACCAGGAACTCCTTGGAGTAGCCGGCGTTCCCCTTCTGCAACAGCGTGGCCAGGGTCTGGTACCCGTACACCGGCGACGCCCCGCCGTGGAGCGGCTTGCTCCCGGCTTCCCGGAGGCCCTTGCGGAAGTCCTGGTAGAACGGGGAGTTCGGGTCCCGGGTGGCTCCCGCGACGGTGTTGGCGAGGTTGGTCTGGAGGTCGGCGAACTCCCCCTTGAACTTCCCGTCCCGCTCGTTCATCCGCTGCTGGATCTCGTCGGCGAGCCGCAGGGTGCCCTCGGGGCCGAGCGAGGCGAGGAGCGTCTGGCTGTACTGGGGGCTGCCGGAGTTGGCCTTCATGAGGTTGCTCAGTTCGGCCAGCTCCTGCGGGGTGAGGTTGCCGCCGTTCTTGAGCTTCTCGGCGAGACCTGCGGCACGCTGGGCGTCGGCGGCGTCCCCACCGCCGACCGCCTTGCCGTTGAACTCGTTGGTGGGGCCGACGGCGGCGGCGCGGCGCAGGGCGAGTGCGGCCCGCTGGTCGGCGGCGGTGGCCTCCTCCAGGTAGACCTTGATCTTCTGGGTCCACTGCCCGGCCGCCTCGGCGCACTTGCGCTGGAAGTCCCGGTCGTGGCCGTAGTCCTGCCTGCTCGCCGGGTCGAGGGTGGTGGGGTCGAAGGCGGCCACGCCGGTGCCGGTGATCTTCATGCCGTCGGCGGTGGCGTCGGCGACGGTGGCCCGCAGCTTCTTCTGCGCCGTCTCGAAGTCGACCTGGGCGTCGGCGATGATCGAGGCGACGGCCTTGGCCTCGGTCTGGGCGTCGGCGGTCTGCTGCAGGGTCAGCCGCAGGTGCTGATCGGCGGTGAACGCGCTGTAGCCCGTCCACAGCGTCGGGTTCCCGGTGACGGAGAGCACCTCGCCCTGCATCCGCTGCTGGACCGCCGCGTAGCGCTTGGCCAGTTCGTTCCAGCCGGTGGCTGCCGCGGCGAGCGGGGCGAAGTCGGCGTTCAGGACTTCCTCGTAGCCGAGCACGGTCATCGCCCCCCACCGAAGGATTCCGCGATGGCGCCCTCGACGCCGGCGTAGTTGGCGTGCGTCTGGCGCATCATGCCCGCCTCCTGGCCGAGTCGGCCGTTGAGCGCGGCGACCTGCTCGTGCCACTCGGTAAGTGCGGCGCGCAGGGCGTTGGCGGTCTCCCAGCAGCCGAGCTTCGTGGCGGCGGCGGTGGTCGCGTCGTCGGCGGCCCTGCCGCCGTTGACGGCTTCGGCGGCGATGGAGTCCAGTGCGGCGGCGGCCCTGGCGAGGGCGCCGAGAGCGACCCCCGTCGGGGTGCCGCCTCCCGGCGTACGGTCCGGGTCCGGCATCAAATCCCCCCAGATCTGATCGGGCTGGTCGTGTCAGGGCGTTGTCAACGCCTTGCGGGACGTTAGCACGCGATCACACCGTGTGCCCGCGCCTGGTCGAACAGGCGTCCGGTCGGGCGTGTCGTGGTGCGGGGGGTCAGGTGCCTTCGGGGGAGCAGGCGCCGATGGCGCGGCCGGCTTCGTGGGAGGCCCGGGCGGGGTCGCCGGCGCGGATGGCGTGGAGGATCTCGTCGTGGCCGAGGTAGCGGTCGGCGATGAGTTCGGGGCCGACGTCGTGGCGCAGGTGGGCGCGGGTGACCTCGCCGAGGTCGGCGTAGACGGCGCCGAGGACGTCGTTGTGGGAGGCGGCGACGACGGCCTGGTGGAAGGCGGCGTCGGCCTGGATGAAGTCCTCGGCGTCGCCGGAACGCCAGGCGTCCTCGCGGCGGGCGAGGGCGGCCTCAAGGAGTTCGAGGTCGCGGTCGGTGCGGCGGGCGGCGGCGAGGCCGGCGGCGGAGGTCTCCAGGGCGATCCGGAGTTCGGCGACCTGGGCCTGGTCGGCGTCGGCGAACCGGCGGTGCATGACCCCGGCCAGTTCGCTGGTGGCGAGGACGTAGGTGCCGGAGCCCTGGCGGATGTCGAGCAGTCCGTTGTGGGCGAGGGCGCGGACGGCCTCGCGGACGGTGTTGCGGGCGACCCCGAGCTGTTCGACGAGGGCGGCCTCGGTCGGGATGCGCGAGCCGACGGGCCACTCCCCGGAGGTGATCTGGGCGCGCAGCTGCGCGATCACCTGGTCGGACAGCGGGGTGCGCCTCGGCGAGGACAGCGCCACGGGGGACTCCTTGCGGCTTCGGTCAGGGGTTCGGCGGGTGGGCCGGCCCCTGCGGGGCGGGTCGGGACATCATGCCAATTCAAGGATGCACAAATTCATCCCATCATTCTATGATGGGCGGCATGCCACCCGCAGCAGAGACCACCACCGCCCCGGCGCGCGCAACCCGCCGCCCGGCCCGTCCGCAGCTTCCGCAGCTCCCGCAGACCGAGCGGAGCTCCGGCACCCGCGAGAAGTACCTCGGCTGGCTGTTCGCCCTGGCGATCGCCGCCGCCGCCTTCAACCTCCGGCCCGTGGTCACCAGCCTCGGGCCGCTGCTCGACCAGGTCCGCACCGACCTCGGGATGAACCCGACCGTGGCGGGCCTGCTCACCGCCGTGCCGTCGCTCTGCTTCGCGGTGTTCGGCTTCGCCGCCCCCGGCCTGGCCCGCCGGATGGGCCCGATCGCGGTGGTCACCGCCGGGCTCGGCGCCATCACCCTGGGCGTCCTGGCCCGCTCCTTCGCCGGCGGCACCGCGGTCTTCCTGCTGCTGACCGCGCTGGCGCTGGCCGGCGTCGCGGTCGCCAACGTGCTGATCCCGGTGGTGATCAAGCGCTACTTCCCGGACCGGGTCGGCCCGATGATCGGCCTCTACTCGATGGCGCTCTCGGCCGGCACCTCGCTGGCCGCCGCCGTCACCGTGCCGCTGACCGGTGCGCTCGGCGGGGACTGGCGGATCGGCCTGGGCGTCTGGGCCGGCCTCGGTGCCGTCGCCCTGGTGCTGTGGCTGGCCGTCGCGGCGGCCAAGCGCGAGCGCGGCGAGAAGGCCGCGGGCGGCGCGGCGGCCGAGCGGCTGCCGATCACCCGCAGCCGTACCGCCTGGGCACTGGCCGTCTTCTTCGGCCTGCAGGCCACCGGCGCGTACGTGGCGATGGGCTGGCTGCCGACGATCTTCCAGGACGCCGGGATCTCCGAGGGCACCTCGGGCGTGCTGCTGGCGGTCACCATGGTGATCGGCGTACCGGTGTCGTTCGTCCTGCCGAACCTGGCCGCCCGGCGCGGCGACCAGCGGCTGTTCGTGGTGGTGCTGGCCTCCTTCGGCATCGTCGGCTACACCGGCCTGATGCTCTCGCCGGCCGGTGCGCCGTGGCTGTGGGCGGTGCTGGTGGGCCTGTCGAACTGCGCCTTCCCGCTGGTGCTGACCATGATCGGGCTGCGCGCCCGGACGGCGGGCGGCGTGGCCCAGCTCTCCGCCTTCTCCCAGGGCGTCGGCTACCTGATCTCCATCCCGGGCCCGATCCTGATCGGCCGGATGTACCAGGCGACCGGCGAGTGGTACCTGCCGCTGGGCTTCCTGGCCCTGCTGCTGGTGCCGCAGATGCTGGTCGGCCTGCGGGCGGCTCGGGCCCGCCACATCGAGGACGAGGCGGTCCGCCCGGCCTGACCCGTCCGGCCTGACCCGTTCGACCTGACCCGCCCCGCCCGGCCGCGGCGGCGCCCCGCCCGGCCGCGGCGGGCAGCAGGTGCCGGGGGAGCGGGGGGACGGGGGAGCGGGGGAGCGGCCGCCCGGTGCGGGCCGGGCCCGTGAGGGGTGCGAGAATCCGGTCATGCCCGTTCTCGAACCGAACCCCCAGGACAGCCGCAAGAAGCTCGGCCTGATCGCCGGCGCGATCGGCGGCATCGTGGTCCTGCTGGTCGTCATCGCCAGCGTCGCCCAGAACCTCGGCTGAACCGCACCCCGGTCGTACAGCGCCGTACCGGGCGTACCCCGGTCGTACGGGCCCGCGCGGGGTGCGGTGCCGGCCCGCAGGACGGCACTCTGCACCCCTGAGGGTGGCGGCATCCGGGAGCGTCGCGCCCCGAAGCGGCTTTTCTGCCAAGCTTGCTGGGTATGAGCGCCGACACGCCCCGCAGGATCATCGTTCTCCGCCATGCCAAGGCCGACTGGCCGAACGGCGTCGACGACCACGAGCGGCCGCTGGCCGACCGGGGCCGCCACCAGGCCCCGGAAGCCGGTCGCTGGCTGGCCGACTCGGGCATCAGCCCCGACTACGTGCTCTGCTCGACCGCCCTGCGCACCCGGGAGACCTGGAAGCTCGCCGTGCACGAGCTGCCCAAGCGCCCGCGGAAGACCGTGTACGAGGAGCGGGTCTACGAGGCCAGCCCGGGCGAGATCATCACGGTGCTCCAGGAGACGCCGGAGGAGTACGCCGATGTGGTGCTGGTGGGCCACAATCCCGGTGTGCTCGGGCTGACCCAGGTCCTGGCCGGCGACGAGGGCGACCGGGACGCGCTGGAGCGGCTGCGGCTCGGCGGGTTCCCGACGGCGGCCTGCGCTGTGCTCAGCTTCAGCGGCTCCTGGAAGGGCGTCGAGCCGGGCGTCGCCTCGCTGGTCTCGTACTGGACGCCGCAGGACTGACGCGGGAGCCGACGCACGACAGGTGCAGGACGGCAGGCCCGGTGCAGGCACGGAGGGTGCCGGGTACCACGAGGGGCGCGAGGAGTGTGTCCTCGCGCCCCTTCGGCGTGCGGGCGCCCGGCGTGCGGGCCCGCGTACGGCCGCCCGGTCGGTCGTGCGGCCGCTCGGCCGGTACGGCTACTCGGTCGGCGTGCCGTCCAGGGTGTCGGCCGCCTCGACCTCCTCGCGGGTGATTCCCAGCAGGTAGAGCACGGTGTCCAGGAAGGGCACGTTGACCGCGGTGTCGGCGGCCTCCCGGACGACCGGCTTGGCGTTGAACGCCACCCCGAGCCCGGCCGCGTTCAGCATGTCGAGGTCGTTGGCGCCGTCGCCGATCGCCACCGTCTGCTCCAGCGGCACCCGGGCCTGCTCGGCGAAGCGGGCCAGCCAGCGGGCCTTGCCGGCCCGGTCGACGATCTCACCGACCACCCGGCCGGTGAACTTGCCGTCCACCACCTCCAGGGTGTTGGCCGCGGCGAAGTCCAGCCCCAGCTGCTCCACCAGGTGGTCGGTGACCTGGGTGAACCCGCCGGAGACGATCGCCACCTGGAAGCCCAGCCGCTGGAGCGTGCGGATCAGGGTGCGCGCCCCCGGCGTGAGCCGGACCTCGGTGCGCACCTTCTCGGTGACCGCGGCGTCCAGCCCGGCCAGCAGGGCGACCCGGGCGCGCAGCGACTCGGCGAAGTCCAGCTCGCCGCGCATCGCCGCCGCCGTGACCTCGGCGACCTTCTCCTCGCAGCCGGCGTGCGCCGCGAAGAGCTCGATCACCTCGTCCTGGATGAGCGTCGAGTCGACGTCCATGACCACCAGCCGCTTGGCCCGGCGCTCCAGCCCGGCCGCGACCACCGCGATGTCCACCCGCTGGGTGGCGGCCTCCTGGGCCAGTTCGGCGCGCAGCTGCTCGGTGGCGACACCGGAGACGGCCAGCTCGACCGCGGTCACCGGGTACTTGGCGAGGCGGAACACCCGGTCGATGTTGCCGCCGGCGGCGGTGATCCGCGAGGTCAGCGCGGCGACCGCGGAGGCGGTCAGCGGGTGGCCGAGCACGGTGACGTGCGAGCGGCCCTCGCGGCGCGGGCGGTTGTCGCCGGTGCCGGAGATGATCTCGGCCTGGAGCTTCAGTTCCTCGGCCCAGCGGTGGACGGTGACCCGCAGGGCGCCCTCCGCGCCGGGCGCGCCGCCCGACGGGGGGGTGACCAGGGCACAGAGCGTTATCCGGCCACGGGTGACCACCTGTTCGATGTCGATCACGTCGACGCCGAAGCCGGCCAGGGTGGCGAAGAGGCCGGCGGTGATACCGGGGCGGTCCTTGCCGAACACCTTGACGAGCAGGGTGCGCTCGTCCTCGGTCCGGGGCTGCGGGGCGGGGAGGGCCTCAGCGGCCGGGGGCGATGCGTTCATGGTGGAACCCACGCTACCGGGCCGACCGGCGGGACCACGGCACCCGTCCACGGGACGGACGCCCCGGCGGGGGGCCTGTGGAGGGCCGCGGCGGACCGGCCGCGGGTGCGACGCACCGTACCCGGACGGCCCCGGTTGCGTTGCCGCCCGGTCACAGTGCCCGGGGGCGGCTTTCGTCAACGGGCGGCGGGCTGGAATGATTCCCCCCGTCAGACACACGATCATCGCACCCCCTCGGGGGCCAAAGTCGGGGGACCGAGAGAGCGGGGCAGGCGAGCAGTGCCGCAACTCGTCATCGAGATCAACGGACAGCAGCGGACATTGGAGCCGGGGCGGTCCTACACCATCGGGCGCAACCCTCAGTCGGACTTCCCGTTCGACGACGCCAGGGTGTCCTGGCACCACGCCACCATCTCCTTCAACGGAGCGGGCTGGCAGCTGGACGACCACGGCAGCACCAACGGCACGTACAGCGCCGGCGCCCGCACCCAGCAGGCCCAGCTGTTCCCCGGCGCCGTGGTGAACCTGGGCAACGCCGAGAACGGCCCCCGGCTGGGCTTCTCCGCCCCCGCCCAGGCCGCCGCCCCGCAGGCCCCCGCCTGGCACGAGGCGGCCACCAGCCGCGCCGCGGTGCCGCAGCCGCAGTGGCAGCAGCCGCCCGCCCACCAGGCCCCGCAGCCGCAGCCGTTCGAGCAGCAGCCGTGGCAGCAGCAGCCGCAGCAGCCGTTCCCGCAGCAGCAGGGCTTCCCGCAGGGGCAGCCGTTCCCGCACCAGCAGGCCGGCCAGCCCGTCGGCCAGCCCGGACCGCAGCACGGGGCCCCGCAGCACGGTGTGCCGCAGCCGCAGCACCCCGGCGGCCCGCAGCCCACGATGATCCGCAACCTGACCGCCGGCATGCGCACCGTGCGCATCGGCCGTGCGCTCGACAACGACATCGTGGTCTCCGACCTCCAGGTCTCCCGCCACCACGCCGAACTGCACCAGCTGCCCGACGGCCGCTACGAGATCGTCGACCTCGGCAGCCACAACGGCATCTTCCTCAACGGCCAGCGCGTCCAGCGCCAGCTGATGGGCCCGCAGGACCGCCTGACCGTCGGCCACTCCAGCTTCGTCCTGGTCGGCGACCAGCTGCAGGAGTTCGTCGACACCGGCGCGGTCTCCTTCTCCGCCCGCCACCTGACCGTCGAGGTCGAGCACAAGGGCGCCAAGAAGATCCTGCTCAACGACGTCAGCTTCGGCGTCCCGGAGAAGTCGCTGGTCGCCGTCATCGGCCCCTCCGGCTCCGGCAAGTCGACCCTGCTGCGCGCCCTCACCGGCTACCGCCCGGCCGACCGCGGCGACGTCCTGTACGACGGCCGCAACCTCTACAAGCAGTTCGCCGAACTCCGCTCCCGGATCGGCCTGGTGCCCCAGTCGGAGATCCTGCACAAGGAACTCACCGTCCGCACCGGCCTCAAGTACGCGGCCCGGCTGCGCTTCCCCGGCGACACCGAGGCCGCCGAGCGCGAGCGCCGGATCGACGAGGTGCTGTACGAGCTGCGCCTCGACAAGCGCGCCGACAACCGCATCACCGCCCTCTCCGGCGGCCAGCAGAAGCGTGTCTCGGTCGCCCTGGAGCTGCTCACCAAGCCGTCGCTGATCTTCCTGGACGAGCCGACCTCCGGCCTCGACCCGGGCATGGACCGCGAGGTCATGCAGATGCTGCGCGGCCTCGCGGACGACGGCCGCACCATCCTGGTCGTCACCCACTCGGTGGCCGAACTCGCGCTCTGCGACCGCCTCCTGGTGATGGCGCCGGGCGGCTCGGTGGCGTACTTCGGCCCGCCGGACGAGGCCCTGCACTTCTTCGGGTACGAGACCTGGGCCGACGTCTTCCAGGCCTTCGAGAACTACCCGGACCACGACTGGGCCGGCCGCTACCGCGGTTCGGTGCACTACCAGCAGTACTCGGCGGACGTCGACTCGGTGGCCGCGCAGTCCGCGCAGATCGTCCAGGAGGCGGTGCGCCCGCCCAAGCCGCAGAGCTGGGGCTCGCAGCTGTGGACGCTGATCCGCCGCTACCTGTCGGTGATCGCCTCCGACAAGGGCTTCATGGCGCTGTCGATCCTGCTGCCCGCCATCCTCGGCGGGGTCAGCATCGTGATCCCCAACTCGGCGGGCTTCGTCTACAAGACGCTGCCGAACGGCAAGCTCGGCTTCAACAGCGGCGCCGCGACGATCCTGCTGATCATGGCGCTGGGGGCCTGCTTCTCCGGGGCGGCCAACTCGGTCCGAGAACTGATCAAGGAACGGGCGATCTACGAACGAGAACGGGCCACCGGCCTGTCGCGTTCGGCGTACATGATGTCCAAGGTCATCGTGCTCGGCTTCTTCAGCCTGGTGCAGGGCACGATCATCGGCCTGGTCGGCTTCCTGCCGCGCAAGCTGCCCGAGGAGGGCCTGATCCTCGCCGGCTCGCCGGTCGTCGAGATGACCATCAGCATCATCCTGCTCAGCTTCACCTCGATGATGTTCGGCCTGGCCATCTCCGCCCTGGTGAAGACGGCCGAGAAGACCATGCCGCTGCTGGTGATGTTCGCGATCGTCCAGTGCGTCTTCACCGGCTGCCTCTTCCAGCTGTTCGACAAGCCCGGCCTGGAGCAGTTCGCCTGGCTGATGCCGTCCCGCTGGGGCGTCGGCGCGGTCTCCACGACGCTCGACCTCTCGCACGTCATGGGCCCGTGGAACGGCAACCCGCAGGAGCCCGTCTGGGACGCGATCTGGGGCCACAACGTCGGGCAGCTGCTGCTCGACTGGTTCATGCTGATCGTCCTCGCGGCGATCCTCGGCGTCATCGTCACCCGCCTCCAGCGGAGGCACGAGCCCGACGTCATGCAGAAGGGCTGAGCACCCGCACGGCGCTCTCCCCGCACCACCCGCACCCCGTACCACCCGCACCCCGCAGGGGCGGCCCCCGGTCCCACCGACCGGCCGGGCCGCCCCTGCGGCGTTCCCGGCGCCGCCGGACCGGGACCGCAGCGCCGTCGGACCGAGGGCCACAGCGCCACAGGACCAAGGGCCACAGCGCCGTCGGGCCGGCGAGCACGGGCCCTCCGGCCTAGGTCCGCGGGCCTGCGACCCTCCCGCCCCGCGACCGACGCGGACGCCCGGTACGCGGCGGTAGGTTGGCGGTATGCCCACCGCGTTCGGGGACCGGCCGTCCCCCGCCTGCGACCCGTGCCTCAGCGGCATCGAAGCCGTCAGCCAGGCGCTGCTCGCCATGAGCCGCCACCTGGAGGTGCGCGAGGTCCTGCGCCGGATCACCGCCTCCGCCCGCAGCCTGCTGGACGCCGAGTACGCCGCCCTCGGCGTCCCCGACGACCACGGCGGCTTCGCCCAGTTCGTCGTCGACGGCGTCAGCGACGAGCAGTGGAAGGCCATCGGCCCGCTGCCCCGCCAGCACGGCGTGCTCGCCGAGATGCTGCACGAGACCGGCCCCACCCGGCTCGCCGACGTCCGCCGGGCCCGCTCCTTCGGCGGCTGGCCCGCCGCCCACCCCGAACTCGGCGCCTTCCTCGGCATGCCCGTCCTCGACACCGACGCCGCCGAGGACGAACCCCAGGTCATGGGCGTCATCTTCCTCGCGAACAAGCGGGGCGGCGGCGGCTTCACCGACCACGACGAGGAGCTCCTGCGGATACTCGCCGCGCACGCCGCCCTCGCCCTCACCAACGCCCGCCTGTACGAGCGCAGCCGCGAACTCACCCTGGCCGGCGAACGCGCCCGGATCGCCCACGACCTGCACGACGCGGTCGCCCAGAAGCTGTTCTCGCTGCGCCTCACCGCCAAGGCGGCCGCCAAACTCGTCGACCGCGACCCCGCCCGGGCCCGCGCCGAACTCGCCGAGGTCGCCGCGCTCGCCGCCGAGGCCGCCGACGAACTGCGCGCCGTCGTCGTCGAACTGCGCCCCGCCGCGCTGGAGGAGGACGGCCTCGGCGCCACCCTCGCCTCCCAGGTGAAGGTCCTCGACCGGGCCCACGCCGCCGACCTCGCCTTCACCGCCGACGGCGTCCGCGCCCTGCCGCCCGCCCAGGAGGCCGCGCTGCTCCGGGTCGCCCAGGAGGCCCTGCACAACGCCCTGCGCCACTCCGGCGCCCGCCGCGTGGACGTCACTCTGGCCGGCACCCCGGCCCGCGGCGCCGTCCTGCGGGTCACCGACGACGGCCGCGGCTTCGACCCGGAGTCGGTCCGCCGGGCCGGCCGCCACCTCGGCCTCGCCTCGATGCGCGACCGCGCCGCCGCCGTCGGCGGCACCCTCAGCGTGGACTCGGCCCCCGGCCGGGGCACGGTCGTCGAGATGGAGGTCCCCGGTGCCTGACACCCCGCCGATCCGCGTCCTGCTGGTCGACGACCACCAGGTCGTCCGCCGCGGACTGCGCACCTTCCTGGAGGTGCAGGACGACATCGAGGTGGTCGGCGAGGCCGCCGACGGCGGGGAGGGCGTCGCCCGGGCCCGGGAACTCGACCCGGACGTCGTCCTGATGGACCTCAAGATGCCCGGCACCGACGGCATCGAGGCGCTGCGCATCCTCAAGGGCGAGGGCAGCCGGGCCCGCATCCTGATCGTCACCAGCTTCACCGAGCACCGCACGATGGTCCCCGCGCTGCGGGCCGGCGCCGCCGGGTACGTGTACAAGGACGTCGACCCCGAGGCGCTGGCCGGCGCGATCCGCTCGGTGCACGCCGGGCACGTCCTGCTGCAGCCGGAGCTCGCCGAGGCGCTGCTGTCCGAGGACGCCCCGCGCGCGCCGCAGGGCCGCGGCGGCACCCTCACCGAGCGCGAGCGCGAGGTCCTCGGGCACATCGCCGACGGCCGCTCCAACCGGGAGATCGCCCGCAGCCTCCACCTGTCGGAGAAGACGGTGAAGACCCACGTGTCCAACATCCTGATGAAGCTGGACCTCGCGGACCGCACGCAGGCCGCCCTATGGGCCGTCCGGCACGGCGCGGCCGGCTAGGCCCCGGCCGGCCCCGGACAGGGCCCTAGTCGCGCTCGTCCACCAGCGCGTTGTACGCCGCCACCCGGGCCCGCTGCGCGGTGCGCCACAGCGGGGCCAGCGCCTCCCGGCGGGCCGCCATCTCGGAGGAGCTCACCGCCGCGCCGTGCCCGTCCGAGGCGATCGACAGCAGGGCGGCCACCTGCCGGGCCGACTCCAGCACCCGCACCGCGCGCGGCGGGTAGCCGGGCGCCAGCAACTCGACGTGGCCCCGCCGCCGGTACGCCTCCAGTGCCTTCAGCGCCCCGGGGCCGGCCCCGGCCACGTCCAGCCGGGTCAGGACGGCGGTGGTCTCGCGCAGCCCGTTCGCGAGCTCGAACTCGGCCTCGTGCAGCGAGGGCACGTCGGCGGGCGGGGTGTCGTTCACCTCGAAGCACTGCCAGAGCACGGTCGCCGAGCGGTCCCCGGGCGGGCCGAACTCCTCCACCAGCGGGACCAGCCCGAGCGGCACCCCGACCGCCAGCACCGCCTCCCCGGCCTCCATGGCCCGCGCGTTGAACGCGGCCGGGCCGGTCAGCCCCAGCGGGTGCCCCGCGCTCGGCAGGGCCAGCCGCAGGCCCTGCACGCCCAGCACCCGCAGCCGGCCGAGCGCCCAGGTGAGCCCGTGATGCTCGCCGGGGGCGTCCCCGGGCAGTCCGGCCACCCGGTGGCTCTCGTCCCGGCCGAGGACGGCCTCGGCGGCGTTGTCGGGCGGTACCGCGCCGTGCAGCAGGGCGTTGCCCCAGGCGGTCAGGCGTCCCGAACGGGGCTCTTCGTACGGATTGTCGGCAGGTGAGGCGAGCATCCGGCCAGCCTACGGAATGCGCCGCCACCCGCGTGGCGTAGGTTTGCCCATGCGTGTGCGGCGCGTCCACTCCGTGCCCTCGGTCGCAGGGCTGGGCCGCCCGCCCGCACCGACGGCCGTATTTCTGTTTTGGGGAAGGCGTAGGCATGAGCGACGTGCTGGAGCTGGTGGACGTATCCGTGGTCCGGGAGGAGCGCGCGCTGGTCGACCAGGTCTCGTGGTCCATCTCCGAGGGCGAGCGCTGGGTCATCCTCGGCCCGAACGGCGCCGGCAAGACCACGCTGCTGCAGATCGCCTCCACCTACCTCCACCCGACCAGCGGCAAGGTGACCGTGCTGGGCGAGAAGCTGGGCGAGGTGGACGTCTTCGAGCTGCGCTCGCGCATCGGCCTGGCGGGTGCCGCGATGTTCGACAAGCTCCCCGCCGAGCAGACCGTCCTGCAGACCGTGCTGACCGCCGCGTACGGCATGACGGTCAGCTGGCAGGAGAAGTACGAGCAGGCCGACGAGTCGCGCGCGCTGGCGCTGCTCGACCGGCTGGGCATGTCCGCCCTCACCGCCCGCAAGTTCGGCACGCTCTCCGAGGGCGAGCGCAAGCGCACCCTGATCGCCCGCGCCCTGATGACCGACCCCGAGCTGCTGCTGCTCGACGAGCCGGCGGCCGGCCTGGACCTCGGCGGGCGCGAGGACCTCGTGCGCCGCCTCGGCGCCCTCGCCCAGGACGAGTTCGCCCCGGCGATGGCCATGGTCACCCACCACGTCGAGGAGATCGCGCCCGGCTTCACCCACGTCCTGATGATCCGTCAGGGCAAGGTGCTCACCGCCGGCCCGATCGACACCGAGCTCACCGCCCGCAACCTGTCCGTCTGCTTCGGCCTGCCGCTCACCCTGGAGCGCCGCGGCGACCGCTGGTCGGCGCAGGGCCTGCCGCTCGGCTGACCCCGTTGGCACGGGTGCGGAACCCGCCGAATCCCCACCGAAGTCCGCCGATCCGGAACCGGTCGCACGCGCGACCGGTTTCTCCCCGTCCACCTGCGGGAACTGTCCGCCTCGACAGCCCTTCGCTCCCTAGGATGGTCACGTGGACAGCTGGATCTGGTGGCTCCTGGCCGCCGTCGGCCTGGGCATACCGCTGGTCGTCACGGCGATGCCCGAGTTCGCCATGTTCGCGGGCGGTGCGCTCGCCGCGGCCGGCGTCGCGGGCCTGGGCGGCGGCGTGGTCTGGCAGGTCCTGACCTTCGTCGCGGTCTCGGTCGCCCTGCTCGTCGTGGTGCGGCCGATCGCCTACCGGGAGCTCAGGAAGGGCCCGCAGATCAAGATGGGCATCGAGGCGCTCCAGGGCGCCACCGCGGTCGTCGCGGAAACCGTCGACGGGGAGGGCGGCCGGATCAAGCTCAACGGCGAGATCTGGTCGGCCCGTGCGCTCCACCCGGGCAGTGTGTACCAGCCGGGCCAGCAGGTCGACGTCGTCGAAATCCAGGGCGCGACCGCCCTGGTCGTCTAGGGGAGAGTGTGTGGAACCCGTCCTTATCGTCCTGGTCGTCCTGGTCGTGGTGGCCTTCATCGCGCTGATCAAGACGATTCAGGTCATCCCGCAGGCCAGCGCCGCGATCGTGGAGCGCTTCGGCCGCTACACCCGGACGCTCAACGCCGGTCTGAACATCGTCGTCCCGTTCATCGACCGGGTCCGCAACCGCATCGACCTGCGCGAGCAGGTCGTCCCGTTCCCGCCGCAGCCGGTGATCACCCAGGACAACCTGGTGGTCAACATCGACACGGTCATCTACTACCAGGTGACCGACGCCCGCGCCGCCACCTACGAGGTCGCCAGCTACATCCAGGCGATCGAGCAGCTCACCGTCACCACCCTGCGCAACATCATCGGCTCCATGGACCTGGAGTCCACCCTCACCTCCCGCGAGGTGATCAACGCCGGACTGCGCGGCGTCCTGGACGAGGCCACCGGCAAGTGGGGCATCCGCGTCAACCGCGTCGAGCTGAAGGCGATCGAGCCGCCGACCTCCATCCAGGACTCGATGGAGAAGCAGATGCGCGCCGAGCGGGACAAGCGCGCCGCGATCCTCACCGCCGAGGGCCAGCGCCAGTCGCAGATCCTCAAGGCCGAGGGTGAGAAGCAGGCCGAGGTGCTCAAGGCCGAGGGTGAGGCCCAGGCCGCCGTACTGCGCGCCGACGGTGAGGCCGCCGCGATCCGCACCGTCTTCGAGGCGATCCACCAGGGCGACGCCGACCAGAAGCTGCTCGCCTACCAGTACCTGCAGACCCTGCCCGAGCTGGCCAAGGGCGACGCCAACAAGCTCTGGATCATCCCGAGCGAGGTCGGCGACGCGCTGAAGGGCCTCAGCGGCGCCTTCACCGGGCTGGGCGGGGGCGCCAACGGCTCCGCGGTGGCCGCCCCGAGCCCCGCCGCCCCGGCGGCCACCCAGGTCCCGATCGACCCGGCGGCCGGCCCGCGCCCGCTGGACACCGACGCCAAGGGCGCCGCGCGCCCCCGGGTCGACCCGGCCCGCGAGTACCGCAAGATCGACCCCGAGTAGCCGCGCCGCCCGGCCGCACCGCTCCACCGGGGCCCGCCTCCGTACCGCACGGGGGCGGGCCCCGGTGCGTGGTCGGGCCCGGTGTGGCGAACGTCCCGAATCGTGATCGGCGCTGGTGCCCCCGGCCCGGCGTCCGGCATGATCGCGCCACGGACAGCACCCGAGCGAGGGATGACTCATGACTGTGTGGGAGGCGGTCGCCGTCCTGGCGGCCGGCGTCGGAGCCGGAATGATCAATGTGATCGTCGGATCGGGGACCCTGATCACCTTCCCGGTGCTCCTCGCCGTCGGCCTCCCCCCGGTCACCGCCAACGTCTCCAACACCTTCGGCCTGGTACCCGGCTCGCTCAGCGGCGTCATCGGCTACCGGCGCGAACTCGCCGACCAGGGCGCCCGACTGCTGCGCTTCGGCACCGCCTCCCTGCTCGGCGGCCTGCTCGGCGCCTACCTGCTGATCAAGCTCCCCAGCAGCGCCTTCGACGCCGTCGTCCCCGTCCTGATCCTGCTCGCCCTCGTCCTGGTGGTGATCCAGCCCCGGGTCGCCAAGTTCGTCGCCGCCCGCCGCCGCCCCGACGGCGACCCGCACGGCGGCGCGCTGCTGCTCACCGGCATCTTCCTCACCGGCATCTACGGCGGCTACTTCGGCGCCGCCCAGGGTGTGCTGCTGCTGGCGCTGATGGGCATGCTGCTCCAGGACGACCTACAGCGGATCAACGGCGTCAAGAACGCGCTCGCCATGATCGTCAACGCCGTCGCCGCCCTGTTCTTCCTCTTCACCTCGACCGTGAACTGGACGGCCGCCGGCCTGATCGCCGCCGGGTCCCTGGTCGGCGGCCTGCTCGGCGCCAAGGTCGGCCGCCGGCTCAAGCCGCAGGTGCTGCGCGGGGTCATCGTGGTCGTCGGCCTGGCCGCCGTCGTCAAACTGCTCACCGACTAGGCCCCGTTCGTACCCCGCCCGCCGCCCCTGTCCGACCGGAAGGACCCCCCGATGGCCCTGGAGATGCGAGAGAACTGCGAGCGCTGCGAGGTGTCGCTGACCCCGGACGGCGCTGCCTCCCTATGCTCCTACGAGTGCACCTTCTGCCCGGCGTGCACCGAGGAGATGGCCGGCACCTGCCCCAACTGCGGCGGCGAACTGGTGCCCCGCCCTCGCCGCAAGGGCTGACCCCCGGGTGAAGGGAGCGCGGCGATGAGCCGAGCACGGCTGACCGAGGACGAGATCACCGCCGGACTGGCCGGCCTGACCGACTGGGCCCGCGAGGGGGACAGCCTCGTCCGCACCGCCGACGCCCCCGACTTCCCGGCCGCGATCCGGGTCGTCACGGCCGTCGCCGAGACCGCCGAGGCGATGGACCACCACCCCGACATCGACATCCGCTGGCGCACCCTGCGCTTCGTCCTCTCCACCCACAGCGCCGGCGGCCTCACCGCCCTCGACCTCGACCTCGCCGCCCGCATCGACGAGGCCCTGCGCGCCGAGTCAGGGCGGTAGCCGCCCCGGGCGGATTCCGGGGCACCACCGGAACCGCCCGCTCCGGCCGCCGTGAGATGCTGGCTGCCGCATTGGCGACGGCCGGGAGGGACGCAACGGATGGCCCAGGAGCCCCTCGACCGGGATCAGCAGCACGACTGGTACCCGCAGCAGCATCAGGACTGGCAGGCCGGGTACGGCGAGCAGCCGTGGCAGCCCGCGCCGACCGGGCACCCCGATCCGGCCGCCGGCTACCCCGCCCAGGGCGGCTACGACCCGTACCCGGCGTACGGGCAGCAGGGGTACGGGCAGCAGGGGTACGCCGAGCAGGGGTATACGGAGCAGGGCGGCTACGGGCAGCAGACCGGCTGGGTGGACGGCCAGTACCAGCCCGCCTGGGGCCACCCCGAGCAGGCGCAGCAGCAGTACGCCCCCTACACCGTCCAGCAGCCGGCCGCCGGTGAGCAGCTGTACGCTCCGGCGGACGCCGCGTACACCACGGACGGCTGGGTCACGGCCCCGCCGGAGCCCGTCGCCGTCCCCTCCGCCCCTGCCGCCTCCGCCGTCGGCGCCGCGACGACCTTCGCCGCTGCTGCCGTGGCCGCGGCCACCGCTGCCGACGTCGGTGCGCCCGTCCCGGCCGCGCCCGGATCCGCGCCGCGGTCGGCGGCCCGGCGGGGGAAGGAGACCCGCGGCGGCTCGATCGCCGACCGGGCCCGTGCCGCCGCCGACGCGGTGGTCTCCGCCGACCACGCCCCCGCCAAGCGCACCCTGCTGCTGCGCGCCGGCGCCGGGGCGGCCGCACTCGGCGTCCTGCTGGCGGCGGGCCTGGTGGTCGCCGCCCAGGACGACGGAGGTTCGGCGGAGGAAGGCGGCGGCCGGGCGGGCTTCACCGTCGCGCACGCCCGGGCCTGGGCCGCCCAGCCCACCGAGGCGGCGCCGCAGGGCGCGGACGACACCCTGCTCGGCAGCTGGCTGCTGGAGAACGCGGTGGTCCGCGCGGACAGCACCGGTGTGCGCGCCTACGACCTGGCGAGCGGCAAGCCGGTCTGGGCCGTCGAGCCGCCCGCGGCCGGGGCCGTCCCGTGCGGGCTCTCGCCGAGCGTCAACCCGTCGGGCCTGGGGGCGGCGCTGTTCCGTCCCCAGGCGGATCCGAAGAGCCCGTGCGCCCTGGTGGCGGCGGTGGACACGAAGACCGGGAAGACCGCCTGGACCAAGCCGCTCTCCGACACCAAGGGCGCCTACGCGGCCCGGGTCGGGGTCACCGAGGACAAGGTGATCGCGGTCGGCGACGACCACGTCGTGGCCTGGGAGGCGGCGGACGGCAAGGACATCTGGCAGTACACCGGCCAGGGCAAGTTCTGCACGCTCTCCGGCGGCGTCACCGGCACCACCGTGCTGGTGGCCAGCACCTGCGCCGACTCCACTCCCGCCGACCAGGCCGTCTCGCTGAACACCGCCGACGGCAAGGTGCGCTGGTGGCGCGGGCTGAACAACCAGCCGAAGACCGTCACCGTGCTGTCGGCCGAGCCCGCTGCGGTGCTCACCACGGGCGAGAAGCCCGGGGACGACCGGGTGTTCGCCTGGGGCACCGAGGGCGATCCGGCCGCGGAGATCCCGGTGGCCGTCGACGGCGGCCGGCTGGACGTGGCGCACGGCGCCTTCTCCGCGACCCCGGGTGTCTGGTTCCGGGACCGGACGATGGTCACCCTGCTCGCCCCCGCCGGGGGCAGCGGCCCCTTCTCGGTGGTCGGCTACGACCTGGACAGTGGCAAGCAGCGCTGGCGCACCGCCACCGCCGAGAAGAGCACCGTGCGCGCGGTCGGCCTGGCGGACGGCGCCCTGCTGCTGGCCGCCGACGAACGGCTCGAACAGCCCGCCCACCTGAGCAGGTTCGCGCTCGCCGACGGCAAGGAGACCGTCGGCGGCAACTTCCCGCAGGGCACCGGCTCGCTGCTGCTGTCCGGCCGGGTGCTCACCGGGGGCGGCAAGGTCGTCGCCGTCCCCGAGCACTCGGCGAACTTCGGCATCGCGGCCGCGTACCAGGCCAAGGGCTGAGCCCGTGGCGGACCGGCCCGTCCCCCCGGATCGGGCCGGTCTCCGCCGCGGACGTGCGCGTGCCCTGCCACGGGTCACCCGCACGGGGGCGACCCGTGGCAGGGCGGGCCGCTCGGGGCGCGGGTCGGGCCGCGGTGGGCCGCTGGCGGGCCGTGGTCAGGCCGCGGTCGGTGCCGTGGCCTGGGCGGGGAGCCAGGCGGCCAGCTCCCGGACGTCCGAGCCGCGCAGGCCGAGCGCCATCATCAGCGTCGCCTGCGGGGTCGGCTCGAACGGCTTGCGCAGCAGCGTCATGCCCGCCTGCTCCGGCGTCCGGTCGGCCTTGCGCTGGTTGTCCTCGGCGCAGGCGGCCACCGTGTTCAGCCAGCTGTCGGCGCCACCGCGCGACCTGGGCTGCAGGTGGTCCACCGTGGTGGCCCGCCGGCCGCAGTAGGCGCACAGGTGCTGGTCGCGCACCAGGACGCCCCGCCGCGACCACGGAGCCTGTTGTCGGAACGGCACCCGTACGTACCGTTGCAGTCTGATCACCCTCGGGACCGGTACGGTCACCCCCGTACCGCGGACCGTGCGCAGCGGATGCGCCTGCTCGACCACGGCCTTGTCCTGGAGTACCAGGACCACGGCGCGCTGGAGCGACACCGTCGTCAGCGGCTCGTAGCTTGCGTTCAGAACCAGCGTGTTGCGCACCTCGGCACACCCTTCCCACGGGCGTGCCACGGCGGCACGACCGTCTCCACACACGTCACTGCCGCCGCACGGCGGTGGAACCACTGTGGAGGGGCCGGTGGCCGTCGAACAACGGAATTTCCGGTGGCCGCCGGGGTCCCGGGGCCGGCGGGAGGGATGCGCCGGGGCTCGCGCCGCAGGCCCGGCGGGGTCCGCACGGTGCCCGCCGGAGGACGCGTCGGCGCGCCCGGGCGAAAACCCCCTGGCCGGGAACGCGTACCCTCTACAACGCTGGAGCCGTCCCGTACCGGGGCCCGACCGAATCGGGCCCGCACCGGACGCGGACGCCCGATCCGAGGAGAGTCGTGACCGTGACGGACATCGTCGACGAGCTGCGGTGGCGTGGGCTGATCGCCCTGTCCACCGACGAGGACGCACTGCGCAAGGCGTTCGCGGACGGCCCGGTCACGTTCTATTGCGGCTTCGACCCGACGGCCCCCAGCCTGCACCTCGGGAACCTGGTGCAGATCCTCACCATGCGCCGCATCCAGCAGGCCGGAAACCTCCCGCTGGGCCTGGTCGGCGGCGCCACCGGCCTGATCGGCGACCCGAAGCCCACCGCCGAGCGCGTCCTCAACGACCCCGAGACGGTGGCCGGCTGGGTCGAGCGCCTGCGCGGCCAGATCGCGCGCTTCCTCGACTTCGAGGGCCCGTACGCGGCGCGCATGGTCAACAACCTGGACTGGACGTCCGGGATGTCGGCGATCAGCCTGCTGCGCGACGTCGGCAAGTACTTCCGGGTCAACAACATGATCGCCAAGGAGGCCGTCGCCCGGCGGCTCAACTCCGACGCGGGCATCAGCTACACCGAGTTCAGCTACCAGATCCTCCAGGGCATGGACTACCTGGAGCTGAACCGCCGCTACGGCTGCACGCTGCAGACCGGCGGCAGCGACCAGTGGGGCAACCTCACCGCCGGCACGGACCTGATCCGCAAGGCGGACGCCAAGTCGGTGCACGCGCTGGCCACGCCGCTGATCGTCAAGGCCGACGGCACCAAGTTCGGCAAGACGGAGTCCGGCACGGTCTGGCTCGACCCCGAGCTCACCACGCCGTACGCCTTCTACCAGTTCTGGCTGAACGCGGACGACCGGGACGTCCCCAACTTCCTGCGGATCTTCAGCTTCCGCTCGAAGGAGGAGATCGAGGAGCTGGAGCGCGAGACCACCGAGCGCCCCGCCGCCCGGCTCGCCCAGCGCGCGCTGGCCGAGGAGCTGACCACCCTGGTCCACGGCGCCGAGCAGTACGAGCGCGCGGTGGCCGCGTCCAAGGCGCTGTTCGGCCAGGGCGACCTGGCCGACCTGGAGGCCCCGACCCTGGCGGCCGCCCTGGCCGAGGTCCCCAAGGCCGAGGTCGCCGAACTCCAGCCGGTCGTCGACCTCCTGGTCGCCGTCGGCCTCGCCCCGAGCCGCTCGGCGGCCCGCCGGACGATCAAGGAGGGCGGCGCCTACCTCAACAACGTCAAGGTGACGGACGAGGAGGCCGTGCCGGCCGAGTCGGACCTGCTGCACGGCCGCTGGCTCGTCCTGCGCCGCGGCAAGCGCAACCTGGCCGCCGCCGAGCTGAAGCCGGCCGGCTGAAAATCGACCGCCACTGAGCTGCGGCGTTGAGCCCTGAGGGCCGGATCTGGTCAGATCCGGTCCTCAGGTGTTTGACGGCACCGGCAGACTGGCCTAGTGTTGGACGAGTCGCTGAAGCGGGCGGGTGCGCGGGACGGACCGAGAGGTCGACCCGAACCGGCCGGAGCGGTCTTCTTTAGAGCAAGTCCTACTTTCACTTCTTAAGCCCATTCAATTGGGTCGTTCGGCATCCCTGCCGGCGGATGTGAACGGGGAATTTCGGGTTGAACGCCGAAATGCGCTACTGTGAAGCCGTCGCGGAAAGCGGCCCCGCCAGTCGGGATCGGACGAATGAAACTCCGGAAAACGGGGCGGAAAGCGTCTGATAGGCTGGAAACACGAAAGAACGAAGCGCCCGGAGGGCCCGCTGGAAGGCGGTCCGAAGGAAGTGTCCGTTCCTTGAGAACTCAACAGCGTGCCAAAA
>NZ_JBSGXP010000088.1:0-35000 GCF_053610105.1 Kitasatospora sp. NPDC054939
CCCGAGCGGGGGTCCGGCCCTTCGGTGCCTACCGGATCAGGCGTCGCCGCCCGCGGCGCCCGGGTCGGCGGCGGCCACGTCCAGCAGCTGGTAGCGGTCGATCGCCTCCTTCAGCGCACTGCGGTCGACCAGGCCCTGCTTGGCGAGCTCGGTGAGCACCGCCAGCACCACCGACTGCGGGTCGATGTGGAAGTAGCGACGGGCCGCGCCGCGGGTGTCGGCGAAGCCGAAGCCGTCGGCACCCAGCGACTGGTACCGGCCCGGCACCCAGCGGGAGATCTGGTCCGGCACCGCGCGCATCCAGTCGGAGACGGCGACGACCGGGCCCTCGGCACCCTGGAGCTTGGCGGTCACGTACGGGACGCGCTGCGGCTCCTCGGGGTGCAGCAGGTTGAACTCCTCGACCTCGACGGCCTCGCGGCGCAGCTCGTTCCAGGAGGTCGCGGACCACACGTCGGCCTTGACGTTCCACTCCTCGGCGAGGATGCGCTGGGCCTCCAGGGCCCACGGCACCGCCACGCCCGAGGCGAGGATCTGGGCCGGGATCTGGCCGGCGGTGGCCGGCGCGTACTTGTGCAGACCCTTGAGGATGCCCTCGACGTCGACGTTCTCCGGCTCGGCCGGCATCTTGATCGGCTCGTTGTACACGGTGAGGTAGTAGAAGACGTCCTCGCCGTGCGGGTGCTCGGCGCTGGAGCCGTACATCCGGCGCAGACCGTCCTGGACGATGTGCGCGATCTCGAAGCCGTACGCCGGGTCGTACGCGACGACGCCGGGGTTGGTCGAGGCCAGCAGGTGGGAGTGGCCGTCGGCGTGCTGCAGGCCCTCACCGGTCAGGGTGGTGCGGCCGGCGGTGGCGCCGAGCACGAAGCCGCGGGCCAGCTGGTCGGCCATCTGCCAGAACTGGTCGCCGGTGCGCTGGAACCCGAACATCGAGTAGAAGACGTACACCGGGATCAGCGGCTCGCCGTGCGTGGCGTAGGACGAGCCGGCGGCGATCAGCGAGGCGGTGCAGCCGGCCTCGGAGATGCCGTCGTGCAGCATCTGGCCGGTCGGGGACTCCTTGTACGCCAGCAGCAGATCGCGGTCGACCGACTCGTAGGTCTGGCCGAGCGGGTTGTAGATCTTCGCGGACGGGAAGAGCGAGTCCATGCCGAAGGTGCGGTACTCGTCGGGCGCGATCGGCACGAAGCGGTTGCCGATGCCCTTGTCCCGCATGAGGTCCTTGAGCAGCCGGACGAACGCCATGGTGGTGGCGATGGTCTGGTTGCCGGAGCCCTTCTTGACCGCCTTGTACGCGTCGTCGCCGGGGAGCTCCAGCTTGCGCGGGCGCACCTTGCGGGTCGGCACGTAGCCGCCCAGCTCCTGGCGGCGGTCGTGCATGTACTGGATCTCTTCGGAGTTGCGGCCCGGGTGGTAGTAGGGCGGGTAGCCCTCTTCGAGCTGCTTGTCCGTGATCGGCAGGTGCAGGCGGTCGCGGAAGCGCTTGAGGTCCTCGACCGTCAGCTTCTTCATCTGGTGGGTCGCGTTGCGGCCCTCGAAGTTCGGGCCGAGGGTCCAGCCCTTGACCGTCTGGGCGAGGATGACCGTCGGCTGGCCCTGGTGCTCGCGGGCCGCCTTGAACGCCGCGTAGATCTTGGCGTGGTCGTGGCCGCCGCGGCCCAGGTGCTGGATCTGCTGGTCGGTCATCGACTCGACCATCTTGCGCAGCCGCAGGTCGCCGCCGAAGAAGTGCTCGCGGATGTACGCGCCGGTCTCGGTCGCGTAGGTCTGGAACTGGCCGTCCACCGTGGTGTTCAGCTTGTTCACCAGGACGCCGTCGCGGTCCTGCGCGAGCAGCGGGTCCCAGCTGCGGTCCCAGATGAGCTTGATGACGTTCCAGCCGGCGCCGCGGAACTGCGACTCCAGCTCCTGGATGATCTTGCCGTTGCCGCGGACCGGGCCGTCGAGGCGCTGCAGGTTGCAGTTCACCACGAAGGTCAGGTTGTCCAGGCCCTCGCGCGCGGCGAGCGACAGCTGGCCGAGCGACTCGGGCTCGTCCATCTCGCCGTCGCCGAGGAAGGCGTACACGTGCGAGTCGGAGGTGTCCTTGATGCCGCGGTGCTCCAGGTAGCGGTTCATCCGGGCCTGGTAGATCGCGCCGAGCGGGCCGAGGCCCATCGAGACGGTCGGGAACTCCCAGAAGTCCGGCATCAGCCGCGGGTGCGGGTAGCTGGAGAGGCCGTACGGGAACTTCGACTTCTCCTGGCGGAAGGCGTCGAGCTGCTGCTCGGTGAGCCGGTCCAGCAGGAAGGCGCGGGCGTAGATGCCGGGGGAGGCGTGGCCCTGGAAGAAGATCTGGTCGCCGGACTCGCCCTCGGCGTCCTTGCCGCGGAAGAAGTAGTTGAAGCCCACGTCGTAGAGCGACGCGGAGGAGGCGAAGGTGGCGATGTGGCCGCCCACGCCGATGCCCGGGCGCTGGGCGCGCGAGACCATGACGGCCGCGTTCCAGCGGGTTGCGTTGAGGACCTTGCGCTCGATCTCCTCGTTGCCGGGGAAGAACGGCTCGTCCTTGGTGGCGATGGTGTTGACGTAGTCCGTGCTGCGCATCTCGGGCACGGCGACGCGCTTCTCGCGGGCGCGCTCGATCAGGCGGAGCATCAGGTAGCGGGCACGCTCGCGCCCCCGCTCGTCGATGGCCGCGTCAAGCGACTCCAGCCATTCCGCGGTCTCCTCGGGATCGAAGTCCGGGACCTGACTCGGAAGGCCGCCAATGATGATCGGGTTGCGATCGGATCCGGAAGCCACGCTGTTCCTTCACTGTCGGTCGAAACTTAGGTGTGTCGCGCCGCCTCCATCGTGCTACCGCGCTCGGAGATCCGTCATCTCTACCGACCGGTAACCGTTCCGCCTGGTGAGCGGGCCGGTCTGGTGGTGTCCGGCGCGGGCGCTGTTGCCCGAGCTTTGCACCACCGGGTGTTACGAAAAGAGGTGGTCCGACCTGGTTGCCCGACCGTCCGATGGCGGCCGGTCGGGGTGAGGGCCAACAGGAGACTCTACGCCCGCGCACGCGCGGACCCGAATGCCGTTCGTATCTCGGGCATGCGTACGGGCTGCGTACAGGGGGTGCGGGCCTGCCGGCCGGGACCACCCGAAGCATCCTTGTCCTACGCAGAGAAGGGCAAATCGGTGTGATTCCCGACACCTCCACCGGCGTGTCACGGCGCGACACGTCAACCTTTGGGGGGGATCGGGGGTCGGGTACTTGCGCGAACCGCCGCGCCCGTGTGGACTACGGCCACAGCCTCGGCATGGACGCCGAGCCGAATACTGGAGGTTATTCCCGTGAGCGCGACCGCGGACCCCGCGGACAAGTCCAACCCGGCGCACCGTCTCGGCTTCGACGAGGGCCAGATCGTCCAGGAGCTCGGGTACGACGAAGACACTGACCAGGATCTCCGCGAGGGCATCGAGGAGATCACCGGGACGGAGCTCGTCGACGAGGACTACGACGACGTCGCCGACGCCGTCCTGCTGTGGCACCGCGACGACGACGGGGATCTGACCGACTCCCTCGTCGACGCCCTGGAATACCTGGCGGAGGGCGGCCTCATCTGGCTGCTGACGCCGAAGACCGGTCGCGACGGGCACATCGAGGCCTCCGACATCGCCGACGCGGCCCGTACCGCCGGCCTGTCGCAGACCAGCTCGATCGCGGTCGCCAAGGACTGGGCGGCGACCCGTCTGGCGACCAAGGCGGTCACCAAGCCGGGCAAGCGCTGAGCGCACCCGCAGAGCCCGCGCCGGGCCCCGCTGGAGCTTCCTCCAGCGGGGCCCGGCCGTTTCGGGGCGCGGGTTGGGCGCGCCGACGGGAGGCCTGTTCGCCGAGGGCGAAAGCGGGCGGATCGGGCGTGGGCGGCCTCACTCGTCCGGTCGAATCCGGTCGCTCGGATGCAAGGATGTGCCTCGCCGCGCCCGCCGCGCGGCCCCGTCGCGTCAGAAAGGTCCCTCCCATGGCGATCGAGGTCGGCACCCAGGCCCCGGACTTCCAGCTCAAGAACCAGCACGGCGAGCTGGTCCAGCTCTCCGACTACCGGGACAAGAAGAACGTCGTCCTGGTCTTCTACCCCTTCGCCTTCACCGGTGTCTGCACCGGCGAGGTCTGCGCGATCCAGAAGGAGCTGCCGCGCCTGCAGAACGACGAGGTGCAGATCCTCGCCGTCTCGGCCGACTCGCCCTTCACCCTGCGCGTCTTCGCCGAGCAGGAGGGCCTGGAGTACCCGCTGCTCTCCGACTTCTGGCCGCACGGCGAGGTCGCCAAGGCGTACGGCGTCTTCAACGAGGAGAAGGGCTGCGCGGTCCGCGGCACCTTCGTGATCGACAAGGCCGGCACGGTGCGCTGGTCCGTGGTGAACGACCTGCCGAACGCCCGGGACGAGAAGGAGTACCTGACCGTCCTCGGTGCGCTCTGACCCCTGCGCGACCCCCGCGGGCCCGGCCCGGCTGAGATTCGAACAGCCACGCCGGGCCCGTTCGCTCCCCCGGACGGGAACCCGGCACTACGATCGGTCCGTTGGCTGGTCAGAGGCCCATCGGTGCGTATGCCGACCAGGGCCGCCGACCGCACCGCGGGGGCACCAGGGAGTGCCTCCCGATCTTTGGAGGACAAGTGGGTGTCAGCCTGAGCAAGGGCGGCAATGTCTCGCTCACCAAGGAGGCTCCCGGCCTGACCGCCGTGGTGGTCGGCCTCGGCTGGGACGTCCGGACCACCACGGGCACCGATTTCGACCTGGATGCCAGCGCGCTGCTCTGCAACGACCAGGGCAAGGTCGGCGCGGACGGCAACTTCGTCTTCTTCAACAACCTGACGAGCCCGGACGGCTCGGTCGAGCACACCGGTGACAACATCACCGGTGAGGGCGAGGGCGACGACGAGCAGATCAAGGTCAACCTGGCGGGCGTGCCGGGAGACGTGTCCAAGATCGTCTTCCCGGTGTCGATCTACGACGCCGAGAACCGCTCGCAGAACTTCGGCCAGGTGCGCAACGCGTTCATCCGCGTCGTGAACCAGGCCGACAACAAGGAGCTGGCCCGCTACGACCTCTCGGAGGACGCCTCCACCGAGACGGCCATGGTCTTCGGCGAGCTCTACCGCAACGGCGCCGAGTGGAAGTTCCGCGCGATCGGCCAGGGCTACGCCTCCGGCCTGCGCGGCATCGCCCAGGACTTCGGCGTGAACGTCTGAGCAGCGCCTGACGGACCGCGGCCGGGGCCGCCGCCGACGCTCCTCGCGTCGGGGGCGGCCCCGGCTTCGTCGTGCCCGGATCCGCCGTGGGCGGACCCCGCTGCCCGGGTTCTGCCCGGAGGGGTGGCACTGGAAGGATAGGAGTTCAGGAAGTTCAGCCGGTCGACAGCGGCCGGCCGGGGCCACGGGGGCATAGACCTGAGGCGTGCCCCGGACACAAGGGAGGAAGGACAGTCATGAGTGTCACGCTCGCCAAGGGCGGCAACGTCTCGCTCACGAAGGCCGCGCCGAATCTGACGCAGGTGCAGATCGGTCTCGGCTGGGACGCCCGGTCGACCACGGGCGCGCCGTTCGACCTCGATGCGAGCGCGCTGCTGTGCTCGGGGGGCCGAGTGCTCGGCGACGAGTACTTCGTCTTCTACAACAACCTCAAGAGCCCCGAGGGCTCGGTCGAGCACCAGGGCGACAACCTCACCGGTGACGGCGACGGCGACGACGAGACCGTCATCGTCAACCTGGACCTGGTCCCGGCCCAGGTCGACAAGGTGGTCTTCGCGGTGTCGATCTACGACGCCGAGGCCCGGCTGGAGAACTTCGGCCAGGTCCGCAACGCCTACATCCGGGTGGTGAACACCGTGGACGGGCAGGAGATCGCCCGCTACGACCTCACCGAGGACGCCTCCAGCGAGACCGCCATGATCTTCGGCGAGCTGTACCGCTACGCCGGCGAGTGGAAGTTCCGCGCGGTGGGCCAGGGCTACGCCTCCGGCCTGCGCGGGATCGTCCTCGACTACGGCGTCAACGTCCAGTAATCGCCCAAAACTGAATCGAAAGGTAACCAAGTCCCGTGCTCCTGCGCACATTCGGCTGGTCGTTCGCGGTCACGGCCGTGGGTCTGATCGTCTCCTTCCTGCTCTGGGGTATCGAGGGGTTCGGCATCGTGCTGATCCTCTCGATCCTGGAGATCTCGCTCTCCTTCGACAACGCCGTGGTCAACGCCACCGTGTTGAAGCGGATGAACCCGTACTGGCAGAAGATCTTCCTGACCATCGGCATCCTGATCGCCGTCTTCGGCATGCGGTTGGTCTTCCCGCTGCTGGTCGTCGGCCTGACCGCCCACCTCGACCCCGCCACCGTCATCGACCTGGCGCTCAACGGCGACAAGACCCACGAGGGCCAGACCTACGCCCAGTACCTGGAGGCCGCCAACCCCTCCATCGCGGCGTTCGGCGGCATCTTCCTGCTGATGATCTTCCTGGACTTCATCCTCGGGGAGAAGGACTTCCACTGGCTGCGCTGGATCGAGCGCCCGCTGGAGAAGGTCGGCAAGCTGGAGGCCTTCTCGACGGTGATCGCGCTGATCACCCTCGCCCTGGTGTCGAACTTCTTCGCCGGTGAGCACTCCGGCACCGTCCTGCTGGCCGGCATCCTCGGCCTCGCCACCTACCTGGCCGTCAATGCGCTCTCCAGCGTGTTCGAGGGCAAGCTGGAGGAGGACGCGGAGGCCGAGGAGGAGGCCGAGAAGAGCGGCAAGTCGATCGTCCAGGTCGGCGGCCGGGCCGCGTTCTTCCTCTTCCTCTACCTGGAGGTCCTGGACGCCTCGTTCTCCTTCGACGGTGTGGTCGGCGCCTTCGCCGTCACCAGCGACATCTTCGTGATCACCCTGGGCCTCGGCATCGGCGCCATGTACATCCGGTCGCTGACGGTCTTCCTGGTCCGCAAGGGCACCCTGGACGACTACGTCTACCTGGAGCACGGCGCCCACTACGCGATCGGTGCGCTGGCGCTGATCCTGATGATCGGCATCGAGCACCACGTCCCGGAGGTCGTCACCGGTCTGATCGGCGTCGGCTTCATCGCGCTCGCCCTCGGCTCGTCGATCCTGCGCAACCGCCGGATCGCCGCGGAGGGCGGCGACGACGAGGAGGAGCGCGAACCGGCCGTCCTGGCCAAGTAGCTCCCGCGACCCCGAGCGGTCCCCGTGGAACGCCGAACGGCCGCCCCCGCACAGTGCGGAGGCGGCCGTTCGGCGTTCTACAGGCCCGGCGGTCAGCCGAGCTGCTGCTCGATGGCGCGCAGCTTGCGCTCCAGGGAGTCCAGCTTCGGCATCGACAGGGTGTCGTCGTCGGCGGTCAGGTCGACCGTCGAGCGGTACGAGGAGGAGCTGTACGTCGACGAGCTGTAGCCGCTGTCCGAGGACGACGCCGAGGAGTAGGACGACGATCCCGACGAGGACGAGGACGTGGACGACGAGGAGCCGACGGCGGCGCGCGGGCGGCGGCCGGCCTCCAGGGCGCTCAGCGGTGCGGACTCACGGGCGGACCGCCCGGCGGTGGAGAAGGAGTCCGACTCGGCGGCTGGGGCAGGCTCCGTAGCGGTCTGGCCGTCTCCGGCAGCCGTCAGCGCGGGGACCTGGCGGCCGCTGCGGGCCCGGGCCAGCATGCCGCCCTGGCGGGCGAGGGCCTTCAGCTCGGCGCGCTCCCGGCGGTCGGCCGTCCGGGCGCGCAGCTTGGCCTCCTGCTTGGCCTGGCGCTCCTCGCGGACCTCCTCGACCGCCTCGTCCAGGCTGCGGACGTTCTCCAGCAGCATCAGCGACCAGGCGGCGTACGTCTCGCGGGGGGCGCGCAGCCAGCGCACGATGCGGATCTGCGGCAGCGGGCGCGGCACCAGGCCCTGCTCGCGCAGGGCGGCCTTGCGGGTCTGCTTCAGCGCGCGGTCGAAGAGGATCGCGGCGGAGATGGACATCCCGGAGAAGAACTCGGGGGCGCCGGCGTGGCCCATGCCGCGCGGGGCGTGCACCCAGTTGAACCAGGCGGAGGCGACCGCGAACACCCACACCAGCAGGCGCGAGCCGAGCGCCGCGTCACCGTGGCTGGCCTCGCGGACCGCGAGGACGGAGCAGAACATCGCCGCGCCGTCCAGGCCGAACGGCACCAGGTACTCCCAGCCGCCGGACAGGCCCAGGTTCTCCTTGCCGAAGCCCACCAGGCCGTGGAAGGAGAGCGCCGCCGCGACGCCGGCGCAGCAGAACAGCAGAGCGTAGGAGGAGATCCCGTAGATCATCTCCTTGCGCCGCCGGCGCTCCTCGCTGCGCTCCCAGGAGTCGGCGTTCTCCTCGGACTTGGTGGTCTTGAAGCGCAGCATCGCCACCAGGACGGCGGTGAACAGCAGGGCTACGCCGCCGACGACGGTCCAGACCAGCTGTATGGAGGTCAGGTTCATTGCGGGTCGGGCCTCGGCTTTCCGCAGGGACTAGAGGGGCTCGGGTGCGACACGGGCAGTCAGGCCGTACGTTCGGCAGCCGGACTGACGGGGCGTCGCCGCCGATCGGGTGCGCCCACCGCGTCCGTCGGGGAACGGCCGGGACACCTGTGCGGCTAGACGATATCGCGTCCGAGGGGGCGGCATCGTACGGGAGGGGAGGAACGGGACGCCAATCGCCCCGCCGGGGTGGCCGGGACCGGTCTGCGGGTAGGGGATCCGGGTACCGGCGGGCGGGTTGATGCCCGATCATGGAGCGGCGGACCGCCGGACAGCCTGGCGGATCCTGGGGGAGGACTGGATGGCCTCGATTTGGGAGTACCTGCGCGGGAATCGCAACGCCCTGGACGGCGGCGGGCCGTACAAGGTCACGCTCACCAAGTCGTCCCCGCAGCACGCGATCACCGGGGCCGCCGCCACCACCGGCTTCCTCTACATCAACCTCTACTGGACGAACCGGGGCTCGGCGCCCGGACCGGGCGTGCTCCAGACGCTGAAGCGCTGGTTCAGTCCGCGCATCCTCAGCCCGGTCGATCCGGGCAGCGGAGCGGCCGCCCAGTCGAACGTCGACCTGGACCTCGCCTGCATGTACGAACTCGCCGACGGCTCCCGGGGCGTGGTCCAGCCGCTCGGCGGCTACTTCGGCGACCTCCAGAAGCCGCCCTTCGTCAAGCTCAGCGGTGACGACCAGTTCGGTGCGCCCTCCGGCGAGACGATGTACATCAACCTGGAGAAGAAGGACAAGTTCAAACGGCTGCTGGTCTTCGTCTACATCTACGAGGGCACCCCGGCCTTCGAACAGGCCGACGCGGTGGTGACGATCGTGCCGCAGACCGGCCCCCGGATCGAGATCAAGCTCGACGAACGGGCCCGGGCCGCACGCTCCTGCGCGGTCGTGCTGATCGAGAACGACGGCGACAACCAGCTGCGGGTGCGCCGCGAGGTCACGTACGTCAACGGCTTCCAGGCCGACATCGACCGGCTGTACGGCTTCGGCATGCAGTGGCAGCGCGGCTACAAGCCGGAGTAGCCGCGCCGCCGGAGCGGCCGCGCCGGGCGGGGCGGGGGAGGCAGCCGGGGCGGTGATAGGCGGGCGGGGAGGGGGAGGCGGGCGGTCAGCGGGGCTGGAACTGCGGGCCCTGCGGGGGCAGCGCGAACTCCTCGCCGCCGGTCGGCGGGGTGCTGGGCGGTGGCGGGGGCTGCTGGGTGTGCTGCTGCGGGTACCCGTAGCCGGACTGCTGCGGAGGGTAGCCGTACCCCGACTGCTGCGGCTGCTGCGGGTGGCCGGGCTGCCCGCTGTGCGGCTGCGGGTAGCCGTACGAGGACTGCGGGGCCGGCGGCGGGTAGCCGTAGCCGCCCTGGGCGGGCGCCTGCTGCGGCTGGGGCTGCGGGGCCTGGTGCGGGTAGCCGTACGAGGGCTGCGGGACCGGCGGCGCGGTGGGCGCGGGCGGGGCCGTCGGCGGCACGGTCGGCGGGGCCGGGGGCGGCGGGGGAGCCGCCGAGGGCTGCGGCGCGCCGGTGGGCAGCGGGACGGCCGGCGCCAGCGTGAACGTCCCCGGCTCGGGCCGCGGGGCGCGCGGGTCGAGCGCGGCCGGGCGGCGGGGTACGGCGTCCGCGACCCCCGCGGCGGAGTCCTCCACCGTGATGCCGAAGTCGGTGGCCAGCCCGATCAGGCCGGAGGCGTACCCCTGGCCCACCGCGCGGAACTTCCAGGCACCCGCCCGGCGGTACAGCTCGCCGGCGAGCAGGGCCGTCACCTCGTCGGTGTCGGTGACCGCGAACTCGGCCAGCGGGGGAGCGCCCTCGCCGGCCGCGGCGTCGTGGATCAGCACGCGCAGCCCGGTCACCCCGCGGAACGAACCGCCCTCGGAGGAGCCCGCCAGGATCACCTTGTCGACGTCCGCCGGCAGCTTGGCCAGCTCCACCTCGACGGTGTCCGCGATCTCGGCACCCCCGGCGAGCTGCTGCTTGGGCAGGTGGCGCACCAGGCCGGAGGGGTGCCGCGGCTGGTTGTAGAAGACGAAGTCCGCATCCGAACGGACCTTGTTGTCGGGGCCCAGCAGCAGCGCGGACGCGTCCACGTCCGGCCCGCCGGGCGTGGCGCTCCAGCGCAGCACGGCGCGGACCGCCGCCACCGGCAGTGCGATGTTGGCGCCCTTGGCCATCACGTGCGTCATAGCTGACCATCCTGCCTCTTCGCCAGCCCTTCGGACAACGTGACCGGAGGTGGCGGAACCGTGGTGGACTTTGCCAACGCTTGCGCTTTGTGAAGCGGACGGTAACCTTCCGAGAATTCGTTGTTTCGGAACCCCCTGCGCCCCCGCGGCGTCCGTACGATTGCGGCCGACGGGCCCCAGGGGGCCGGCGGGGGCCGTGTACTGCGCGTTCCCCCGGACGGTGCCCGTTCCGGAGCCGCGGTGCCCCTCCCGGAGTGCGGTCCGGGAACGCCGCGCCCGGACCGACTGTTGGTCCTGGTGAAGGCCCGCGTCCGACCCCGCAGCACCCCCGCCCCCGGGGCACGGCGGCGCCCCGCGACCCGGGGCGCGGCAGTACCGGGCCCCGGTGCGGCACCGGCCCGCCGCCGGGAGCGGCAGCAGCCCTGCCGCCCGGAGCGGTTCGCACCGCCGCCCCCGCAGTTGCCGTACCGTCCGCCCACGCCCGGCCCGCCATCGAGGGCCCGCAGACCCCCGAGGAGAGCACCATGCGCCACTTCGGCCACCTCGCCGCCGACGTCCGCGGCCGGCTCTTCCTCCGGGAACCCGGGGCGTTCTCCCCGGACAGCGAGGCCGCCGTCCTCGCCACCGCCCTCGGCGCCACCCTCTACAGTCCGGCCACCCGCAGCACCCTGGCCGCCGACATCCGCAAGCTGGGCGCCCGGGGCGTGGTCTCCATGGTGCTCTGCCTGGAGGACGCCATCGCCGACCACGAGGTTCCGGCCGCCGAGGTCAACCTCGTCGCCCGGCTCGGCGAACTCCACACCGAACTCCACGCCGACAGCTCCTCCACCAGTTGCGCACAGGATCTCCCCCTCCTCTTCGTCCGGGTGCGCACCCCCGAGCAGATCACCGACCTCGCCGCGCGCCTCGGCCCGGCCGTCGCCCTGCTCACCGGCTTCGTCCTGCCCAAGTTCACCGACGAGAACGGCGGCAGCTTCCTGGAGTCCCTGGCCGCCGCCGAGGCTGCAACCGGCCGGCGGCTGTTCGCCATGCCCGTCCTGGAGTCCCCCGAGCTGGCCCACCTGGAGACCCGCCGCGACCAGCTCTTCGGCATAGCCCGGCTGCTGGACAAGTACCGCTCGCGCATCCTTGCCGTCCGCCTCGGCGTCACCGACCTCTGCTCCGCGTACGGCCTGCGCCGCTCGCCCGACCTCACCGCCTACGACGTCGCGCTGGTCGCCGCCGTCATCGGCGACGTGGTCAACGTCCTCGGCCGCGCCGACGGCACCGGACACACCATCACCGGCCCGGTCTGGGAGTACTTCCCGGTCCAGGAACGGATGTTCAAGCCCCAGCTGCGCCGCACCCCGTTCGCCGAGGCCGAGCCCTCCGGCGAGGCCGTCCGCCAGCGGATCATCGAGCACGACCTCGACGGGCTGATCCGCGAGATCGAACTCGACCGCGCCAACGGCCTGCTCGGCAAGACCTGCATCCACCCCAGCCACGTCCCCGCCGTGCACGCCCTGTCGGTGGTGACGCACGAGGAGTACAGCGACGCCCGCGACATCCTCGCCCGCGAACAGGGCGGCGGCGGGGTCCTGCGCTCCGCGTACACCAACAAGATGAACGAGGCCAAGCCGCACCGCGCCTGGGCCGAACGCGTCCTGCTGCGGGCGGAGGTGTTCGGGGTCGCCCGGGAGGACGTCAGCTTCGCCGAACTGCTCTCGGCCTGCCTCTGCGCCTGACGCCTCCCGAGCGGGACCGAACGACACCGCAGCAGTACCGCAGTACTGCACCACCGAACGACACCGCACCACCGCGCATCACCGAACGACACCGCACCACCGCGCATCACCGAAAGCAGGCCCCGTACGTGACAGCACAGCAAGACTGGACCGGCCGCTGGGTCGCCGACCGGGCCGGCGTCGCCCTGACCGGCTCCGACCGGCTCCCCGAGCTGGTCGGCCTGGCCCTGCGGGAGAACCCGAAGCGGGCCCACCTGCTGGTCTCCAACGTGCTCGGCAAGCACGTGCCGCAGCACCCCTCGGTGGTCCACGGCGCCGGCCTCGACCTGGGCCGCCGGGTCCGCGAACTGCTCGGCGAGGAGGGCGCCGCCCGCGCCGTCGTCCTCGGCTACGCGGAGACCGCCACCGGCCTCGGCCACAGCGTCGCCGACGGCCTCGACGCCCCCTGCCTGCACTCCACCCGCCGCCCGGTGGCCGGCCTCGCGCCGGTCGGCGGCTTCGAGGAGGAGCACTCGCACGCCACCTCCCACCTGCTGCTCCCCGCCGAGCCCGAGGTGCTCGACCGGCTACGCGGGGACGGCCCGCTGGTGCTGGTCGACGACGAGTTCTCCACCGGCAACACCGTGCTCAACACCATCCGCGCCCTGCACGCCCGCCACCCGCGCACCCACTACGTCGTCGTCGCCCTGGTCGACCTGCGCTCCGACGCCGACCGGCGGCGGCTGGCCGAGGCCGCGGACGAACTCGGCGCCCGGCTCGACCTGGTCGCCACCGCCGCCGGGGGCGTCCGGCTGCCCGAGGACGTCATGGCGCGGGCCGCCCGGCTGATCGCGGAGCAGAAGGCCGCGGAGCAGAAGGCCGCGGTGCGGGCGGGTGCGGGGCAGGCCGGTGTCGAGCCGGCGGCCGGGGCGCGGGCGACCGGGAAGGCCGGCGACCGGCCCGCGGCCGCGCTGCTGCGGGTCGAACCGCAGTGGCCCGCCGGCCTGCCCGACGGCGGCCGGCACGGCTTCACCGCCGAGCACCGCGCCCGGCTCGACGCCGCCCTCCCGCAGCTCGCCACCGGCATCGCGCAGGCCCTGGACGGCCGCGAGCAGCGGGTGCTCGTCCTCGGCTTCGAGGAGCTGATGTACGCACCGCTGCGGCTGGCCGGTGCGCTCGCCGACCTGCTCGGCGAGCAGCGGGTCCGCTTCTCCACCACCACCCGCTCGCCCGTCCTCGCGGTGGACGACCCCGGCTACGCCATCCGCACCCGGTTGGAGTTCCCCGCGCACGACGACCCCGCCGACGGCCCCGGCCGCCGGTACGCCTACAACGTCGCCCCCGGCACCGATCCGGCCCGCCGCTTCGACGCGGTGGTCCTGGTGGTCGACGGGCCGGCCGACACCCCCGCCCTGCACGACGGGCCGGACGCGCTGGTGCCGCAGCTGCGGGCCGTCACCGACCGGGTCGTCCTCGCCGTCCTGCCCTCGCACCGGCCGGCCGTTCCCGCTGCCGCCCCCGCTGCCGTTCCCGCTGCCGCCCCCGGTGCGGGCGCAGCCCGCGCGACCCCTGCCCCCACCGCCCCTGCCACCACCCCGGAGGCCACCGTGCTGTCCCCGCAGGCCACTGAGCCGGCGACCGAGCCGGCGACCGAGCCGGCGCCCGAGTCACCGGCCATGTCCTCGGCCGTGTCCTCGGCCGAGCGTTCGTCCCGGCCGCTCCCGGCGGCCGCCGACGGGCTGCCGGCGCCGCTGTACGGTCCGGCGTTCTCCTCGTACCGGGCCGACGAGGTCGCCTGGCTGCTGAAGGACCTCTCCGGCGTCGCCCTGGAGGCCCCCACCGAGGAGCGCGAGGAGGCGGTGCAGAACGGCGGCGCCCACTACGCCGAGTCGCTGCCCGTCGAGTACCAGCCCAGCCCCGAGTACCAGGAGCTGTTCCACCAGGCGCTGCGCCTCTCCGCCCGCCGCATCGCCCTCGCCGTCGGTACCGTCGCCGAGACCCTGCTGCGCGAGCGCGGACCCGGCCTGGTGCTGGCCTCGCTCGCCCGGGCCGGCACGCCCGTCGGCATCCTGATCCGCCGCTGGCTCGCCTTCAGCCACGGCCTGGAGGTGCCGCACTACGCCGTCTCCATCGTCCGCGGCAAGGGCATCGACCCGGTCGCGCTGCGCTACCTCGCGGCCCGCCACCACGCCCCCGACGTGGTCTTCGTCGACGGCTGGACCGGCAAGGGCGCCATCACCCGGGAACTCGCCGAGGCCCTGGCCGGCACCGACTTCGACGCCGACCTGGCCGTCCTCGCCGACCCCGGCCGCTGCGTGCGCACCTACGGCACCCGGGACGACTTCCTGATCCCCTCCGCCTGCCTCAACTCCACCGTCTCCGGCCTGGTCTCGCGCACCGTCCTGCGCGACGACCTGATCGGCCCGGACGACTTCCACGGCGCCAAGCACTACACCGAGCTGGCCGGCGCCGACGTCTCCGACGCCTTCCTCGCCACCGTCGCCGACCACTTCACCGCCGTCCGGGACGAAGCCGTGGCCGCCGCGGCCGAGTTCGCCGACGCCGACGCCGGCGACCGCGCCCCGGACTGGGCCGGCTGGGCCGCCGTCGAGCGGATCAGCGCCGAGTACGGCATCGACAACGTCAACCTGGTCAAGCCCGGCGTCGGCGAGACCACCCGCGTCCTGCTGCGCCGCGTCCCCTGGCGGATCCTCGCCCGGCGCGGCAGCGGCGCCGACCTCGACCACGTCCGCCTGCTCGCCGCCCAGCGCGGCGTCCCCGTCGAGGAGGTGGACGACCTGCCGTACACCTGCGTGGGCCTCATCCACCCCCGATACAGTCGAGGTGCGACCGGTGCCGACGGCACCGCCGTCCTGGTGAAGGAGTAAGGAGCCCCGATGACCCCGGCCGCCTCCCGTTACGTGGTCGCCAGCGACCTCGACCGCACACTGATCTACTCCAACCGCGCCCTCGCCCTCGACGTGCCCGACCGGCTGGCCCCGCGGCTGCTCTCGGTCGAGGTCCACGACGGCAAGGCGCTGTCCTTCATGACCGAGCAGGCCGCCGAACTGCTCGTCGAACTCGCCCGCGAGGCCGTCCTCGTCCCCGCCACCACCCGCACCCGCACCCAGTACGAGCGGGTCAACCTGCCCGGCCCGACGCCCGGTTGGGTCCCCCCGTACGCGATCTGCAGCAACGGCGGGCAGTTGCTCGTCAACGGCGTCCCGGACGCCGACTGGCGCAGCGAGGTCACCGGCCGGCTCGCCGCCGCCTCCGCCCCGCTGCAGGAGGTCGTCGAGCACCTCGCCCTCACCGCCGACCCCGAGTGGACCCACAAGCGCCGGGTCGCCGACGACCTCTTCGCCTACCTGGTCGTCGAGCGCGCCGAGCTGCCCGCCGGCTGGCTGGACGAGCTGACCGGCTGGTGCACCGAACGCGGCTGGAACGTCTCCCTCCAGGGCCGCAAGGTCTACGCCGTGCCCGCCCCGCTCAGCAAGAGCGGCGCCCTCGCCGAGGTCGAGCGGCGGATCGGCGGCGCCACCGTCCTCTCCGCCGGCGACTCCCTGCTCGACGCCGACCTGCTGCTCGCCGCCGACGCCGCCTGGCGCCCCGGCCACGGCGAACTCGCCGACCGCGGCTGGACGGCCCCCGGCGTCACCGCCCTCGACGAGGTGGGCGTGGCGGCGGGCGAGGAGATCGTCCGGCAGTTCCTGGCCCGGGTGCGCTCCGGGGCGCCCGCGGACGCACCGGCGGTGCCCGCCCCGTAGGCGGTCCGGCCACCGCAGTGCCGCGGGGGCGTCGCGGGGGCACCTCGGCGGTGCTGCCCGCGGCGCCTCCGAGGCGTCTCACTGGCGCCTCAGTGGTGGTGGGCCGCCGCGCCGTGCTGCTGCGGGGGCTTCGGGGTGCCCGCCTGCTGCCCGGGCTCCACCACCGCGAACTGCCCCATCATGCCCGCGTCCTCGTGGTACAGCAGATGGCAGTGGTACATGTACGGCGTGTCCGGGTCGGCCGGCCCGTCGAAGCGCAGCGCCAGCTTCACCGTCGTCCCCGAGGGCACGAACACGGTGTCCTTCGGCCCGCGCAACTGCGGGGGCGGCTGCTCGCCGTTCACCTCCAGGATCCTGAACTGCACGTCGTGCACGTGGAAGTTGTGCGGCATGCCGTTGTCGTTGCGCACCACCCAGGTCTCCGCCGTGCCCCGCACCACCGCCGCGTCGATCCGGTCCATCGCCATCTTCCGGCCGTTGATCCCCGACATCCGCAGCTCGAAGGCCCGCTCGCGCACCGAGTCCGCCCCGGTGGGCAGTTCGGAGCCCGCCGTCAGCCGCACCGGCAGCCGCGCGGACGGCCGAAGGCTGTCGGCGGCCCGCAACTGCAGGACGTCGAACGAGTCGTCGCCCCCGCTGAACCGCTGGTTCCAGAAGTCCTGCCCCGCCTCGACCGGGAAGCTGCGCAGCACCGTCCGCTCACCCGGCGCCATCCGGACCACGACCTCCGCCCGCTCGCCCGGCGAGAGCTGGATTCGGTCCGTCCCGTACGGGCTCTCCAGCAGGCCCCCGTCCGTGCCCACCAGCGCGAAGGAACGCCCGTCGGAGAAGCCGAAGTTGTAGACCCGTGCGGTCGAGGCGTTCAACAACCGCAGCCGGACCGCCTCGTCGCGGACCGTACGGAACGGCTCCAGGGTGCCGTTCACCATCGTCCGGTCGCCGAGGAACCCGACGCTCTGCATCAGCCCCAGCCCGTGGTCGAACGCCGCACCGTCGAACCGGACGTCCTGGACGATCACCGGCAGGTCGTCCACCCCGTACGTACGGGGCAGGCCCTCCACCGCCCGCTGCTCCGCGTCGTCGAGCAGGAACATCCCCGCCAGCCCGCGCTGCACGTGCCGCTCCGTCGCCCCGTGCGGGTGCGGGTGGTACCAGAGCGTCGCGGCCGGCTGGTCGACCGTCCACTCCGGCGTCCACTCACCGCCCGGCGCCACCATCTGGTGCGGCCCGCCGTCCATCCGGGCCGGCAGGTGCATCCCGTGCCAGTGCACCGTGGACGCCTCCGGCAGCGTGTTGCGGACCCGCACCCGCACCCGCTCGCCCCGGACCGCCCGCAGCGTCGGACCCAGGTAGCTGCCGTTGAACCCCCAGGTCGGCGTCGGCGCACCGGCCTTGAACGCCGTCTCCCCGGCCTGCATCGTCAGGTCGAACACCCGCGTACCGTCCGGCTCCGTCACCGCGTCCGCGAGCGGCGGCACCGCCAGCTCGGTCCGGAAGTCCACCGCGCCGACCGTCGACACCCGCGCCTCGGTGTACAGCCAGGTGACACCGCCGCCGAGCAGCACGGCCAGCGCCGCGGCGACCGCCCCGAGCACCTTCAGGACCCGGCGGGTCCGGCGCCCGCGCAGGAAGCGGGGGAGGGGGAGTGGCCGGCGTGGGCCGCGTGCCCCCAGGAGGCGCGTACGGGAGAGGAGTTGGCGTATCGGCATGCCGACGACGCTAGGTTCGCGGGCCACCCCCGGACATCCGGGAACGGCCCGCGCCCGACCCCGACCCGGCCCCGGGACGGGTCGGGGTTCGGGGGCGGCCGGGCTCGGGGTTCCGGAGCTCAGAGGGGGCGGGGTTGCAGAGCTTCGGCGGGTCGGGGGCGGGGCTCCGGCGGGCGGGGTCCCGGAGCTCCGGAGGGTCGGGGCGGGGCTCCGAGGTGTGGTCGGGGTCCGGTCGGGTGCGCGGCTCAGCCGCAGCAGCCGCCCCCGCAGCAGCCACCGCCACCACCGGACGGCGCCTGCGGACGGGTCGCACCCTCGGCCGCACCGGTGACCGCGACGGCCGACAGCAGCTTCACGGTGTCCTCGTGCCCCTCCGGGCAGACCGCGGGGTCGTTGGCCTGCGCCATGGCGCGGCGGAGTTCGAACGTGGCGCCGCAGGTGCGGCAGCGGAAGTCGTAGCGAGGCATACCCCGCAGCGTACCCGCGGACCGCCCGCCCGATCCCGCACCGATGCTCCTCTCCCTCGCTCCCCGCCGCCGCTCCCCCTCGCCGTCGCTCCTCCGAGGGGCTCTGCTCTCCCGAAGCACCCCGCTCGGCGGGGCCGTCCTCAGTGGTGCCCGCCGAGGTCCTCCCGGATCAGCTCCACCACCTGCGCCGCCGTCTCCCGGACGGACGACAGCTCGCCCAGGAAGTGCCAGTAGTCCGGATGCCGGCCGCCCTCCTCCACCTGCGCCACCGCCCGGTCCAGCCGGGCCACCGCCGCATCCAGCGGCGCCGCGTGCCGGGGGTCCGGGGCCGTCCGCCCCGACATCGCCAGCCGCTGGGCGTCCCGCAGGGCGAAGCGCGTCCGCTCGACCTCGCGCTGCGGATCGTGCTGCACCTCGTTCAGCTGCCGCAGCCGCTCGTTCACCGCGACCACCGACCCGTCCGCCGCGTCCAGCAGCGCCCGCACCGTACCGATCGCACCCGTCGCATCCGCCCAGCGCTGCTCGTTGCGGGCCTGCGCCGCCTCCGCCAGCTTCTGCTCCGCCGCCCGGCGGGTCTCCGCCACCTGGTCCGGCACCCGCTGCAGGTCCTGCCAGCACGACGTACTGAACCGCCGCCGCAACTCGCTCAGGGCCGGCTCCACCGTCGTCGCCTTCGTCTCCAGCGCCTGGATCCGGGTCCGCAGACTCGCCACCCGCCGATCCAGCTCCCGCGCCCGCTCCGGCAGCTGCCCCGCGTCGGCCGCCACCGCGTCCGCCCGCTGCGCCACCCGCTCGGCCCGCTGCAGCGTCCCCGCCACCCCGTGCCGGGCCGCGCCCTCGTTCAGCTTCGCCAGCTCGGGCGCCAGCTCCGCCAGCCGCGCCGCCAGCTCGTCCGCCCGCAGCCCCGCCCCGCGCGCCGCCTCCAGCGCCTCCGTCGCCGCCAGCAGCGAGCGCTTCGCCCCCTCCACCGCCGGGGTCACCCGCATCAGCTGCGACTCCGCCCGCTGCACCACCGGCTGCAACCGCTGCAGGAACTCGTCCAGCTCCCGCCGCGCCGCCCCCAGCTGCCCGGTCACGTCCTCCAGCTTGCGCCGCGCCTGCGCCGCCGCGCCGGACTCCAGCTCCTCCGCGTCCAGATCATGCGCATCCAGCGCCGCCAGATAGTTCACACTCACCTGGTCGACCCGGCCCGAGATCGCCCGGAAGTCCGCCAGCGCCCGCTCCGCCGCCGGCCCCTCCTCTGCGGCCCGCACCGTCTCCACCGCCAGCAGCACCTCGCGCTGCGTCGAGTCCAGCTCGTAGAACGCCTGCTGCGCCGCATCCCGCGCCGCCTTCGCGTCCGCCCGCTGACCCTCCCCGCGCCGCCACCAGCTGCCGCGTCCCCCGCCGAGCCCCCCGAGCCCGCCCATCGCCGACACCCCCGTCGCCCCGTACACCCCGACCACCACCAGCGGCAGCAACAGCGCCTCGACCGCCGCACGTCCCGGCCGCCCGCATCGCCCGCTCCCGCCGGCCACCCTCACGCCACGCTCCCTGCTCCGACCACCGCGCCACCACTCCCGCCCATTCTTGCCGATCACCCCCGCCGACCGGCACCCCGCCACCACACCCCCCACCCGTCCACTCCCCGACCACCTGCGCCACACCACCCCCGGGACCAGGTACCCTAGGCTGTCGTCGTGCCTCAAGCAGGCCACGGCCAGGGGCGCGTAGCTCAGCGGTAGAGCGCCGCTCTTACAAAGCGGATGTCGGCGGTTCGAAACCGTCCGCGCCCACCAGGACGTACGCCCCGGACCGAATGCGGTCCGGGGCGTACGGCGTTTCCGGCGGGGCCGGGGTCCGGGTGCGGGAGCGGGGGTGGCGGTGCGGCGGGCACCCTGGTGGACGGGCGTCACCGGCTGAGCGGTGCCGACGGGCGGGGTGCCGGGAGCTGTGTTTGTGTGGGCCCAAACCGTCCAGGAGAGGTGGTCCACCGTGACGATGCCCCCGTTCGGATCGAACGATCCGTTCTCCGACCTGCTGAGCCGGTTCTTCGGGATGAGCCCCACGGCCTCCCCGCCCGCCGTGCAGCGGGTGCCGATCGGGAGGCTGCTGAGCGAGTCCTCGCAGGAGCTGCTCTCGCTCGCCGCGCAGCGGGCGGCCGAGGACGGGGGCAGCGATCTCGACACCGCGCACCTGTTGTGGGCGGCCACCCGGGTGGACCCCTCGCGGCGGATGCTGGAACGGGCCGGGGTGGATCCGCAGCGGCTGGCCGACGACCTGAGCAAGGCGCTGCCGCCCGGCGACCACGCGCTGGGGGGTGGCGCACCCGCGTTGACGCCGGCCGCGAAGCGGGCGCTGCTGGCCGCGCACGCCCGTTCGCAGGCGGCCGGGGCCTCGTACATCGGGCCGGAGCACATTCTCGGTGCGCTGGTGGACGAGGAGCGTTCGGGTGCGGGGACGGCGCTGAGCGGGGCGGCGCCCTCGCAGGACGCACTGCGCTCGGTGCTGGACGGCCGGGGGGCGGGCGGCCGAGGCGTGGGTAGCCGGGGCGCGGGCAGCCGCGGGCCGGCCGGGGAGCGCGGCGGTGCGGGGGCGTCCCCGAGTGCCACGCCGACGCTGGACGAGTACGGCCGCGACCTGACCGAGGAGGCCCGGGCCGGGCGGTTGGACCCGGTGGTGGGCCGGGCCGAGGAGATCGAGCAGACGGTGGAGATCCTGTCCCGCCGGACGAAGAACAACCCGGTGCTGATCGGTGAACCGGGGGTCGGCAAGACGGCGATCGTGGAGGGTCTGGCGCAGCGGATCGTCTCCGGGGACGTGCCGAGCAGCCTGAAGGACAAGCGCGTGGTGACCCTCGACCTGACGGCGCTGGTGGCGGGGTCGAAGTACCGGGGGGAGTTCGAGGAACGGCTGAAGTCGGTGATCGACGAGGTCACGGCGGCCGAGCAGAGCGTCGTCCTGTTCCTGGACGAGCTGCACACCGTGGTGGGCGCGGGAGGCGGCGGCGAGGGGTCGATGGATGCCGGCAACATCCTCAAACCGGCGTTGGCCCGGGGCGAGTTGAGCGTCGTCGGGGCGACCACGCTGGACGAGTACCGCCGGTACGTGGAGAAGGACGCCGCACTGGAGCGCCGCTTCCAGCCGGTCCTGGTGCCGGAGCCGTCCGTGGCGGAGACCGTGCAGATCCTGCAGGGGCTGCGCGACGCGTACGAGGCGCACCACCAGGTCCGCTTCGCCGACGGGGCGTTGGACGCGGCGGCGACGCTGTCCGACCGGTACGTCAGCGACCGCTTCCTTCCGGACAAGGCGATCGACCTGCTCGACCAGGCGGGTGCGCGGGTCCGGCTGCGCAGCCTGGGCAGTTCCACCGAGGCGGTGTCGGTGCAGGACCGCATCACCAAGCTGCGCCGCGAGCTGGAGGAGGCGGTGGCGGACGAGGAGTTCGTGCGCGCGGCCAATCTGAAGACCGAACTGCGGCAGACCGAGGACGAGTTGGCGGCCGTCGGGGAGGGCCGTGAGGGGGTGGTGGCGGTCACCGCGGACGACATCGCGCAGGTGCTGTCCGGCCGGACGGGCATCCCGGTGGCGGAGTTGAACGCCACCGAGCGAGAACGGCTGCTCCGGCTGGAGGAGGACCTGCACGAGCGGGTGATCGGCCAGGACCGGGCGGTCACCGCGGTCGCCCAGGCGGTGCGGCGCGGGCGGGCGGGGATGGGCGACCCGGAGCGGCCCACCGGCTCGTTCCTCTTCCTCGGGCCGACCGGGGTGGGCAAGACCGAGCTGGCGAAGGCGCTGGCGGCGCTGCTGTTCGGCGACCCGGACCGGATGGTCCGCTTCGACATGAGCGAGTTCCAGGAGAAGCACACCGTCTCCCGGCTGGTGGGTTCGCCGCCCGGGTACGTCGGCTACGAGGAGGCCGGGCAGCTGACCGAGGCGGTGCGCCGCCGGCCGTACAGCGTGCTGCTCTTCGACGAGGTGGAGAAGGCGCACCCGGACGTGTTCAACCTGCTGCTGCAGGTGCTGGACGACGGACGGCTGACGGACTCGCAGGGGCGGACGGTCGACTTCCGCAACACCGTCGTCATCATGACCAGCAACATCGGCTCGCAGCGGATCCTCGACCACGCCGGGGACGTCGACGGGATCAGGGACGACCTGATGCGGGACCTGCGGGCGCAGTTCCGGCCGGAGTTCCTCAACCGGATCGACGAGGTGATCGTCTTCCACGCGCTCACCCGGGAGGACCTGGTCTCGGTGGTCGACCTGCTGCTGGAGCGCAGCCGGCGCCGGCTGCGGGCGCAGGACGTCGGGCTGGAGGTGACGTCCGCGGCGAAGGAGTGGCTGGTCGACCGCGGGCACCAGCCGGAGTTCGGGGCCCGGCCGCTGCGCCGGACGATCCAGCAGGAGCTGGACAACCGGGTCTCCAACCTGCTGCTGGACGGCACGGTGCGGGAGGGGGACACGCTGGTCGCGGACCTGGCCGACGGCGAGCTGGCGGTGACCGTGACCCGGCCGGAGTCGGAGCAGGAGTTGTCGGACACGCTTTAGGCGGCGGGTACGCGGACGCCCCGGCCGGGAGTGCCCCGGCCGGGGCGTCCGTCGGGCCCGGGCGTCCGCACGGGCGCGGGCGCCGCGCGTCCGTACCGGCCCGGCCGCTGCGCGTCAGGCGGCCGGGAACACCGGTCGCAGCAGCGGATCGGGCAGGCCGCGGGGGCGCCATTCGCGCGGGTAGCCGAGTGAGACCTCCTGGAAGCGCACGCCGTCGTACTCGGTGACCCGGGGGATGTGCAGATGCCCGTAGACCATCGCCGCGGTGTTGAAGCGGCGGTGCCAGTCGGCGGTGAGCTCGGTGCCGCACCACTGCGCGAACTCGGGGTACCTGAGGATGTCCATCGGCTGCCGGACCAGCGGGTAGTGGTTGACCAGGACCAGCGGCAGGTCGGGGTCGTGGGCGGCGAGCCGCTGCTCGGTGAGCCGGACGCGGTCGCGGCACCAGGAGTCGCGGTCGGGGTACGGGTCGGGGTGCAGCAGGTGTTCGTCGGTGCAGACGATGCCGCTGCTGTACGCCGCCGCCAGCGACTCCTCCTTGGTGGTGGTGCCGGGGGCGCGGAAGGTGTAGTCGTACAGCAGGAAGAGCGGGGCGACGGCGACCGGTCCGCCGGTGCCCTCCCAGACGGGGTACGGGTCCTCGGGGGTGGTGATGCCGAGGCTGCGGCAGAGTTCGACCAGGTAGCTGTAGCGGGCGACGCCGCGCAGTTGGACCGGGTCCTCGGGGTGGGTCCACAGTTCGTGGTTGCCGGGGGCCCAGATGACGCGGGTGAACCGTCCGGCGAGCAGGGCGAGGGTCCGTTCGATGGTGTCGGTGCGCTCGGCGACGTCGCCGGCGACGATCAACCAGTCGTCGGGGTGGCCGGGTTCGAGCTTCTCGACCAGTTCGCGGTTCTCCCGGTAGGAGACGTGCAGGTCGCTGACGGCGAGCAGGCGGCCCGCCCCTTCCGGTCCTCGGGTCGTCGTCATGGTCGGCCTCGGTCCCCCGTCCTTCGCATGTGTCGGTCCACTCCGGCTTCTGGCGCCACAGTACGGGGGCGGGGCGGCTGCGTGCGCGGGATCGGCCGATCGGGGGCGACCGATCGGGGGTGGTGGGCGGCGGGCGCCGTGGTGCGGGAGGGGCGGTGGGCCGCCGGCGGCCGGGTGCGGCAAGGGTGGTGGACGGACGACCTCTTGACAACTCGTCATGTCCGCGCCAGCTTTGGTGCACCCCCACGACGAGAGGTCTCTCATGAAGAAGCCGCTCATAGGCACGCTGGCCGCACTCCTGTTCACCGGGGCCACCGCCCTGGCAGGGGCCGCCCCCGCGGCAGCCGCCACAACCTCCCCCGCCCCCGCCGTCGCCGCGCCCTCCGTTCAGGAGGCCCCGGCCGAGACCGCCGGTGCGGCAGCCGCCGTGAACTTCGCCGGCACGGTGGCACTCAGCAACTGCTCCGGCTCGCTGGTCCGCCTGCCGGGCTCGGCCGCGGGCGACCCCGCACTGATCCTCTCCAACGGCCACTGCATCGAGACCGGCATGCCCGGCCCGGGCGAGGTGCTGGTCAACAAGGCCTCCAGCCGCACCTTCTCGCTGCTCAACGCCTCCGGCGGCAAGGTCGCCACGCTCCAGGCGAACAAGCTGGTCTACGGCACGATGACCGACACCGATGTGGCGCTGTACCAGCTGAACACCACCTACTCGGCCATCCAGTCGCGGTACGGGATCGCCCCGCTCACCGTCTCCGCGAGCCACCCGGTGGCCGGGACCGCGATCAAGGTGGTCTCCGGTTACTGGAAGCGGATCTACTCCTGCTCGGTCGACGGCTTCGTGTACCGGCTCAAGGAGGGGAGCTGGACCTGGAAGGACTCGCTCCGCTACACCTCCGCCTGCAACACCATCGGCGGCACCTCCGGCTCGCCGGTCGTCGACGCCTCCACCGGGCAGGTCGTGGCCGTGAACAACACGGGCAACGAGAGCGGGCAGTCCTGCACCGTGAACAACCCGTGCGAGGTCGACCAGAACGGCAAGGTGACGGTCCGCAAGGGCATCAACTACGCCCAGCAGACCTACACCATCCCCGCCTGCTTCGCGGTCGGCAACCGGCTCGACCTGACCCGGGCCGGCTGCACCCTGCCGCGCCCCTGATCCGCGCCGGCGTGACCCCCGCACCACCTATGAACCACCGCTGAAGCGCCACCCCTGAACCGCCACCGCACCGCCCCGAACCACCCCGGTGGGCCGCCCGCGAACCGCGGGTGGCCCACTCGGCCGTCCCCCGGCGGCCGAGCCGCGGGCCGCACCACCCTTGGAAACCGCTGAAACGATGGAGAGTCGATGCCCACCAGGCTCAGAAGACTGCTGACCGCGGCGCTGCTGGTACCCCTGCTCGCGTTCGGTCTCGCGACCCCGGCGTTCGCCGGACCGCAGGCCGCCGCGCCCGCCGACATCAAGGACCGGCTCGCGGCGATCCCCGGGATGGCCGTCACCGAGGAGAAGCCGACCACCACCGGCCACCGCTACTTCCTGCTCACCTACACCCAGCCGGTCGACCACTTCCGGCCGTGGCTCGGCACCTTCCAGCAGCGGCTGAGCGTGCTGCACAAGGCCGAGGACCGTCCGACCGTCTTCTACACCAACGGCTACACGCTCGGCACCACGCCCTCGCGCACCGAGCCCACCCGGCTGGTCGACGGCAACCAGGTCTCCATCGAGTACCGCTACTTCACGCCGTCGCGTCCGGAGCCGGCCGACTGGTCCAAGGCGGGCATCCGCCAGGCCGCCGCGGACTCGCACCGGATCATCACGGCGCTCAAGCGGATCTACGGGCAGGAGTGGATCTCCACCGGCGCCAGCAAGGGCGGCATGTCCTCGGTCTACCACCGCCGCTTCTACCCGGACGACGTGGCCGCCACCGTCTCGTACGTGGCGCCGAACGACGCCGACAACCGCGAGGACTCGCGCTACAGCACCTTCTTCCGGAACGTCGGCACCGCGGAGTGCCGGGCCGCGCTGAGCGCCGCGCAGCGTGAACTCCTGCTCCGCCGCGACCGGTTGGTGCCCCGCTACACCGCCGACAACGCCGCCGCCGGATCCACCTTCAGCACGGTGGGCAGCGCCGACCGCGGCTTCGAGGCCGGGGTGCTGGACGTGGTCTGGGCGTTCTGGCAGTACAGCACCGAGGAGGACTGCGCGAACGTCCCGGCGGCCACCGCCACCGACGACGCGCTGTACGGCTGGTTCGACACCCACTCGGGCGTCACCAGCAACAGCGACCAGTCGCTCGCCCGCTACACGGCGTACTACTACCAGGCGGCCACCGAACTGGGCGCCCCGAGCTTCGACGTGGCGCACCTGAAGGGCGTGCTGCGCTACGACTACGCGGAGCTGTACTCGCCGCGCGCCCTGGTGCCCGCCTCGATCCGCACCCGATTCGACCCCGCCGCGATGCGCGACATCGACCGCTGGGTGAAGCGCTCCGGCGAGCGGATCATGTTCGTCTACGGGCAGAACGACCCGTGGGGCGCCGAGCCGTTCGAGCTCGGGTGGGGCAGCGAGGACAGCTACGTCTACACCGCGCCCAAGGCGAACCACGGCGCGAAGATCGGCTCGCTCACGGCGGACGAGTCGGCCGCCGCGACCGCCAAGCTGCTGGAGTGGGCGGGCCTCGGCGAATCCGACGCCGCGCGCTCCTTCGGCCGGGGCCACCAGATCCCGCCGTTCGGCGAGTTGGACGCGGAGGGGCTGCGCCTGGAGCGCGAGCACCGCTTCTAGCAGTTCCCGTGCCGGCCGGAGGGCCGGTACCGAGGCTGCCGGAGAGGGCCGCCCGTCGATCGTCGACGGGCGGCCCCGCCGTTCCGGCGCCGTTCCGAGCCCCCGGACCCCCGGACAGACCCGTGCGTGCCGCTCCGCGCCGCGCCCCCGGGACGCCGCCGCGCGCCCCGCGCGAGACCGCGGGACCGCGCGCCGCCCCCGCGCCCGGCGGCCCCGCGTGCGCCGCGGGCGGGGCTCCCCGAAGGGCTGAATCTCTGCTTCAATGCTTTGCATGGCCTACCGCCGCACCCCCGCCGTGCAAGCCCGCCTCGACGCCCAGCGCGAGGCCGTGCTGCACGCCGCCGTGGGGCTGCTCGCCGAACGCGGCTACCGGGGCTGTTCGATGGCCGCCGTGGCGGACCGCGCCGGGATCGCCACCGGCAGCCTCTACCAGCACTTCGCCAACAAGGCCGAGCTGTCGGTCGAGCTCTTCCGCCGGGTGGTCACCCGGGAGATCGCGGCGGTGACCGAGGCCGTCGCCCGCCGGGACTCCCCGCAGCAGCGGATCGCCGCCGTCGTCGAGACCTTCGCCGGCCGCGCCCTGCGCGCCCCCCGGCTGGCGTACGCCCTGCTGGTCGAGCCCGCCGATGCCGTCGTGGACGCCGAACGCCTGGTGTTCCGGCTGGCGTTCCGCGACGTGATCGCCGCCGAGATCGCCGCCGCCGTCGCGGCCGGGCAGCTCCCCGAGCAGGATCCGGAGCTGACCGCCGCCGCCCTGGTCGGCGCGGTCGGCGAGGCCCTCGCCGGGCCGCTCGCGGCCGCGCCCGCCGCCGAGCGCGCCCGCACCGCCGCCGCCGCGGCCACCACCGCCGCCACGGCCACCGCGACCACCACTGCCGCCGCCACCACCACTGCCAACGTGGCACCCGATACCACCGGGACACCCCCGGCCGCTCCACGGGACAACCCGCCCGAGGTCGTCCCCGCCCTGGTCTCCTTCACCCTGCGTGCCCTGGGAGGACGCGATGACAGCGACGCATGAGGTCACCAACCAGGTGCCCCTGCCGTACGGTCAGGACACCGCCGCCGACCCGGCCCTGCTCGCCGCCCTGCACCGGGCCGGCGCCGGCTGGGCCGAACCCGAACTGCACGAGCTCGGCCGCCTCGCCGGCTCCGAACTCGCCGCCGAGTGGGGCCGGTTGGCCAACGAGAACCCGCCCGTACTGCGGACCCATGACCGCTTCGGCCACCGCATCGACGAGGTGGAGTTCCACCCGTACTGGCACGAGCTGATGCGCACCGCCGTCGGTCACGGGCTGCACGCCGCCCCCTGGCGCGACGGCCGGCCCGGCGCGCACAGTGCGCGGGCCGCGAAGTTCTACGTCTGGGGCCAGGTCGAGGCGGGCCACACCTGCCCGATCTCGATGACCTACGCCGCCGTGCCCGCCCTGCGCGCCACCCCGGAACTGGCCCGGGAGTTCGAGCCGCTGCTGGCCTCCACCGAGTACGACTTCGGGCTGCGCGAGCCGCACACCAAGCGCGGACTGATCGCCGGCATGTCGATGACCGAGAAGCAGGGCGGCTCGGACGTCCGCACCAACACCACCACCGCCACCCCGCAGCCGGACGGCAGCTACCGGCTCACCGGCCACAAGTGGTTCACCTCCGCGCCGATGTCCGACCTGTTCCTGACGCTCGCGCAGGCGCCGGGCGGGCTCAGCTGCTTCGTCCTGCCGCGGATCCTGCCGGACGGCAGCCGAAACCGCCTGCACCTCCAGCGGCTCAAGGACAAGCTCGGCAACAAGTCCAACGCCTCCGCCGAGATCGAGTACGACGGCGCGGTCGGGCTGCTGGTCGGCGAGGAGGGCCGCGGCGTGCCGACCATCATCGAGATGGTCAACATGACCCGCCTGGACTGCACCATCGGCGCGGCCTCCGGGATGCGGCTGGGCGCCACCCGGGCCGTCCACCACGCCGTGCACCGGCGGGCGTTCGGCGCGGCGCTGGTCGACCAGCCGCTGATGCGCAACGTCCTCGCCGACCTGGTGGTGGAGTCCGAGGCCGCCACCACCGTCGCCATGCGGCTCGCCCAGGCCACCGACCGAGCGCTGGCCGGGGACGAAACCGACGCGCTGGTACGGCGGTTGGGGCTCGCCGTCGCCAAGTACTGGGTCTGCAAGCGCGGTCCTGCGCACGCCGCCGAGGCGCTGGAGTGCCTGGGCGGCAACGGCTACGTCGAGGAGTCCGGCATGCCCCGGCTCTACCGCGAGGCGCCGCTGGTGTCGATCTGGGAGGGCTCCGGCAACGTCGCCGCCCTGGACGCCCTGCGGGCCATGGCGCGCCGGCCGGAGACCGTGGACGCCTTCCTCGGCGAACTCGACGCCGCCGCGGGCGCCGACCGCCGTCTCGACGCCGCCGTCGCGGACCTCCGCAAGCAGCTCGGCGACCGGGACGACCTGGAGTACCGCACCCGCCGGCTGGTGGAGCGGATGGCGCTGACCCTCCAGGGCGCCCTGCTGGTCCGGTACGGCTCCCCGGCCGTCGCCGACGCCTTCTGCGCCTCCCGGCTCGGCGGCGACCACGGCGCGGCCTTCGGCACCCTGCCGTCCGGCGCCGACACCGGGGCGATCATCGACCGGGCCCGCCCGGTGCCGGCGTGAGGCCACCCGCCGACGAGGCGGCCGGGGTCCGTGCCTTCTGGCAGGGCCTCGGCCTGCCCGGCCTCGTCGACGTGCACACCCACTTCATGCCGCAGAACGTCCTCGACAAGGTGTGGGCGTACTTCGACGCGGCCGGCCCGCTGGTCGGCCGCCCCTGGCCGATCACCTACCGCCAGGCGGAGGCGGAACGCGTCGCGCGGCTGCGGGAGTTCGGCGTCCGGGCGTTCACCGCGATGCTCTACCCGCACCGGCCCGGTATGGCCGCCTGGCTCAACGGCTGGGCCGCCGGCTTCGCCGCCCGCACCCCCGACTGCCTGCACACCGCGACCTTCTTCCCCGAGCCCGGGGCGGCGGCCTACGTCCGGCAGGCCCTGGAGGCGGGCGCCCGGGTCTTCAAGGCGCACCTCCAGGTCGGAGGCTACGATCCTGCCGACCCCCTGCTCGACGAGGTCTGGGGGCAACTCGCCGCGAGCGGCACCCCGGTGGTGGTGCACTGCGGGTCCGGCCCGGTGCCCGGCAAGCACACCGGGCCGGGGCCGATCGGCGCCGTGCTGGCCCGGCACCCCCGGCTGACCCTGGTCGTCGCCCACCTCGGACTGCCCGAGTACGCCGACTTCCTGGACCTGGTGGAGCTGCGGCCCAACGTCCACCTGGACACCACGATGGCCTTCACCGCCTTCACCGAACGGGACTGGCCCTTCCCGGCGGCCGCGCTGCCGCGGCTGGCGGCGGCGCGCGAGCGGGTGCTGCTCGGCAGCGACTTCCCGAACATCCCGTACCCGTACCTGCACCAGCTGGAGGTGCTGGCCGGGCTCGGCCTGGGGGAGGAGTGGCTGCGGGCGGTCTGCCACGACAACGCGGCCCGGCTGTTCGGCCTCACCGCCGACGGGCCGGGCGCAATCGACGACGCACCGGGCAGGACCGGGGGAGCAGGCGGCATTACCTGAGGGGTAATCGACCCCTCACCGGCCTCCGGGCAGAGTGGAGTCATCAGGCCGGGGCGGCCACGAAGCCCCGGACCGCACCCCCACCGCACCCGGAGGTCGATCCGCCATGTCCGCCAACACCTTCGCCGCCGCCGGCACCGCCACCGCCACCGCCCCGAAGACCCCCGCGACGACCGTGCTGCGCCGCCTGCTCGCCCTCGACGCCGTGGTCACCGGCGGCAACGGCCTCGCCTACGCGGCGTTCTCCGGCGCGCTCGGCGACCTGCTCGGGGTCGGTGCCGGTGCCCTGCTGGAGATCGGCCTCTTCCTGCTCGTGTACGGCCTCGCGGTCGGGGTGCTGGCCGCGCGCCGGAAGCCGCCGGTGCTCGCCGTGCAGGCCGTGATCGACGCCAACCTGGTCTGGCCGGTGCTCAGCATCGTCGCGATGGAGGTGTGGCTGTCGCCGACCACCGCCGGGTTCGTCTGGATCCCGCTGCAGGCGGCCACCGTGCTGGGCTTCGCGGTGCTGCAGTTCCTGGCCCTGCGCAGGGTCCGGGCCGGGCTGTCGGGCCGTACCGCCTGAAAGGTCGCGGCGCCGCCACCCAGCGGCTTGCCGGCACCGCTACCCGGCGGTCGGCACGGCCGCCTGCAGGAACGCCACCGTCTCCGGGTCGGCCGGGAGGAACGTCTCCATGGCCAGCTCGGAGACGGTCACGTCCATGGGCGTGTTGAAGGTGGCGATGGTGGAGAGGAAGGACAGCACCCGCCCCTGGTACGCCACCCGCATCGGCAGCGCGAAGGGGAACAGCTCGGTGTCGTCCGCCCCGGGGTCCGCCGCGGCCGGGGTCTCCGGCGCGGGGTACGCGCTGACCTCCTCGTACAGCGCGCGCAGCGACTCGGAGCGGACCAGCGCGATCTGGCGCTCCATCTGCTCCAGCAGGTGCCGGCGCCACTTCGGCAGGTTGACGATGCGCGGGGCCAGGCCCTCCGGGTGGAGGGTGATCCGCATGGCGTTGAGCGGCGGCTCCAGGAGGTGCGGGGCGACCCCGTCCAGCAGCAGTGCGATGCTGCGGTTGGTGGCCAGCACCCGGTAGGTGCCGTCGACCACGATCGCCGGGTACGGGTCGTGGGCGAGCAGCAGCCGCTCCAGCCCGGCGCGCAGCGAGTCCATCGCCGGGTCCTCCAGGGGCGTTTCGGCGTACTGCGGGGCGTAGCCGGCGGCGAGCAGCAGCGCGTTGCGCTCCCGGACGGGGACGTCCAGGTGCTCGGCGAGCCGGAGCACCATCTCCTGGCTGGGCCGGGAGCGGCCGGTCTCGATGAAGCTGATGTGCCGGGCGGAGGAGTCGGCCTGCAGGGCGAGTTGGAGCTGGCTCAGCTGCCGCCGCTCGCGCCAGCCGCGCAGCAGGACCCCCACGCCCGCCGCCGCCGTCGTCCCGGTGTCGATCCCCGTCGTCGTCATGGACGAGACGGTACCGGTGGTCAGGCCCCGGTGGTGGAACCGGGGCGGACGACCATGAGCACGGTGACGACGGCCCAGAGCAGGTTGAACACCCCGGCGGTCATCGGCAGCGTCTTCAGGCCCTTCAGAGCCGCGGCCCGGGTCGGCCGGGCGGTGTCGACCGCGGAGCCGCCGGTGGTGCCGCCGGCCGCAGCGCCGTCGGCCTCCGGCTCCAGCGCGTCGACGGCGGCCTGCTGCGCGGGCAGGACGAAGAGCAGCAGGCAGAGCGCCGCCAGGACGGTCAGCACCATCGAGACGATCAGCCAGGTGTCGCCGAGGATGTCCATCACCTGCGCGACGCCGATGCCCAGGATCGGGACGGCCAGGCCCAGCAGCGCGTAGACCTGGGTGATCCGGTGCAGCAGCCGCAGCATCGCGGTGTCGGCGGTCTGCTCGGGCCCGCCGGTGAGGGCCGCCCGGGCCCGGCGCGGGAACATGCTGACGGTCACCGCGACGGGGCCGATGAACAGCACCGCGGCGAGGACGTGCAGGCTGAGCAGGAACTTGGCCATGGCTGACGGGCACCCTTTGTCCGTACGGGGGCTGCCCGGCCGGGCAGCCGGGGCGCCGGGTTCCGACGCCCCGAGCAAGCTAGCACCGCTTATCCGGCGCTCCCCGGGCCGGGTCGCGAGCGTTCGGGCCCCCGCCGGTCGCCGCTCGCCGCGGGCCCCGGTTCAGCCGCCGAGCGGTACCAGGCGGGGCGGTTCGGCGGCGACCGCGGCGAGCACGGCGCCCTCGGCCGGACCCGTCGCGCCCTCGGTCCAGTCGAGCAGGTGCAGGTCGAGGTAGCGGCTGTGCAGGGCCTCGCCGGGCGGGACGTCGAGCGGCAGTGCGGACAGGTCGGTACGGGCCAGGGTGTCCAGGGCGGCCCGGCCGATCTTGATCAGGGCCTCCTTGCGCACCCACTGGCGCAGGAACGCCCGGCCGGGCTCGGGGTGCGCCTCGACCAGCCGGAGTTCCGCCGGGGTGAGCACCCGCTGGAGCACCTCGGGCACGCTGCCGCGGCCGGCCAGCTCGACGTCCACCCCGATCGGTCCCGGCCCGGCCGCGGCGGCGACCACGCCCCGGGTGTGCGAGAGGCTGACGTGCACCTCCGGGTGGTCGGGGAGGAACGGCCGCCCGTGGTCGCTGCGCCCGCAGTCGGGGCACTCCTGGGCGAGTACGATCCGGTCGGCCGGGAGGCCGAGCAGCCGCCCGGCGCAGAGCCGGACGAGGATGTGGGCGGCCAGGTAGTCCGTGCGCGCCGCCTCGATGCGGAACGCCGCGGCGCGGCCCCGCTCGGCCTCGGTGAGCAGGTGCTCGCCCGCCTCCGGGTGCCGCAGGACGTCGGCGCCGGCCGAGAGGGTGACGAGCGGGGAGCCGGAGCCCGGGTGCTGCTGGGAAGTCATGTCCCCAACCTAGAGCCTGCTCGGGGTGGCCCGTGCCGGAGCCCTGCCGCTCGGGGAGCCGTCCGCCGGCCGCTCGGCCGACTGCCGTCGAACCGGTCGGCCGTTCGAATGATCTTCCGACGATGACAAGTCATCCGTTTCGAGCGGATGGTTCCCTATGGTGTGGGATGTCCTGAATTGAGCGGATCATCCACCCTGTGGCAGTGATCGTGCGACCTGCCCCCCTTCCCGCGTACGGAGGATTGTGTCGATGAGTCAGGGCACCGGCGAGCCGGTCCAGAGAGCCACCGCCGACCGAAGGATCCCCCCGGCGCGTCGGCGCCGCAGCACCGCCCGGGTGGCGGTGGCCGCCGCCGTTGCCGTCCTGCCGATGGCGGCCGTGCTCAGCATCGGGTCGGCCGCGCCGCTCGCCCCGCCGCTGGGCCCCTGCTCGGGCGACGACTGCCCCAACACCTGGCTGCCGCCGCACAACGGGGCCTTCCAGGGTCGGGACGCCACCATCAACGTCTTCACCGGCGGCGACTACACGGTCAACGGCCGGGCGGCCGAGGCCGAGGGCAAGGTGGTCGCGCTCGGCAACCTCACCATCGACAAGGACATCGCGGGCGGCGCCGGCGGCTCGTACAACATGGCCGTGGTCGGCGTCGGCTCCCGGGTCGTCCCGCCGGACGGCACCGACTTCGTGACGGCCGGCGGCAGCATCGACGTGAAGACCGGCAACACGCTCATCACCGGCGGCAGCGACCTCAACCTGGTGACCGCCTTCGGCGACATCAAGTACGGCGGCACGCTCACCGGGGCCACCGACATCGCGCCGACCGGCCGGGCGATCCAGGACCCGGCCGCCGGGGCGCCCTACCGGTCGGTGCTCGACACCATCGTCGACACCTCGACCTGCATCGCCGCCGCGGCGGCCACCGGCACCGTGGTGGTGACCAACTCCGAGGCGACCTTCACCGGCGACGGCCGCAGCGCGAAGCAGGTCTTCAACGTCACCCAGGACCTCGGTACGGCGAGCCGGCAGATCGGCCTGGTCTTCGCCGGCATCCCCAGCGGTGCGACCGTGCTCGTCAACGTGCTCAAGGACGACGCGATCATCAACACCTACACCGGCACCGGCCTCGCGGGGGACCCGACCACCGAGCTGCGCTCCAGGCTGATGTGGAACTTCCCGACCGCGAGCTCGGTACGGCTGCTCGGCGGCGCCCAGTTCCAGGGCTCGGTGATGGCCGGCAACACCGCCGGCACCACCACCATCGCCATGCCCGGGCTGAACGGCCGCGTCTACCTGGCGGGCAACCTGATCCACACCGGCACCGGCGGGTACGAGATCCACAGCTACCCGTTCGACGGGGACCTCCCGGACTGCGCGACCACCCCGAGCCCGACCGCCACCACCACCTCGGGCTCGCCGACCTCCTCGCCCACCACGCCGACGTCCTCACCGACCACGCCGACCTCTTCGCCCACCACGCCGACGTCCTCACCGACCACGCCGACCTCTTCGCCGACGTCCCCGACCTCGTCGCCGACCAGGCCGACGTCCTCACCCACCAGGCCCACGTCCTCGCCGACCAAGCCGACCTCGTCGCCGACCAAGCCCACGTCCTCGCCGACCAAGCCGACGGTGAAGCCGACGTCCCCCACCGCGACCCCGACGTCCCCCACCGCGACACCGGCCTCGCCCTCGGGCTCGCCGACCAGGCCGACCGACCGGCCGACCTCGCACTCCGGCCACCCGACCGGCCACCACCCGGGCCACAGCTCCTCCGCCGGCGGCAGTGAGCTGCCCTCCACCGGCGCGGGCAACGGGCCCGTCGTCCTCGGCCTGGCCGGGGTCGGCGTGCTGGCCCTCGGCGGCCTCGCCGTCCTGGTCGCCCGCCGGCGCGGACGCCACAGCTAGCGCTCGACCCCTCGCGCCGTCCGACAACACGCGGAGGCCGCCCGGCAGCCGGCCGGG
>NZ_JBSGXP010000089.1:0-34811 GCF_053610105.1 Kitasatospora sp. NPDC054939
GTCGCGGGCGGTCCTGTGGTGGCGGCTGCGGGCGCGGTCGGGGTGCGTTCGGCGGTGGGGCGGGCGGACGGCGGCTGCGGGCTGGGGCCGGCGGCCCGGCTGGGGGCGGGGTCGGGCTGCTGCGGTGCGGGGGTGGCGGTCGGCCGCTCGGTGGCCGCGGCGGTGGGGGTGGGCCGGGGCGGTTCGGTCGGGGCGGCCGGGCTCGCGGGGGCGGTGGCGGTCGGCGGGGCGCTGGGGATCGCGGTGGTCGGGGTGCCCGCTCCGGTGGGCCGGTCGTGGCGGCGGTTGCCGCGGCTGGGCTGGAGGTCGAAGCGCTGGACGTCGGTGCCGTCCAGGGCCTCGCTCATGTAGGCGGTCCAGATCCGGGTGGGGAAGGCGCCGCCGTTGATCCGGTCGAGTCCGGCGGTGCCGGCCAGCGGCTGCTTGGCGTGGGTCTTCGGGTGCTCCCGGAACAGGCCGACGGTGGCGGCGAGTTCGGGGGTGTAGCCGGCGAACCAGGCGGACAGGTTGGAGTCGGTGGTGCCGGTCTTCCCGGCGGCCGGGCGGCCGAGTTCGAGCGCGGCGGCGCCGGTGCCGCGCGGGCCGACCACCTCGCGCAGGACGTCGGTGACGGCGTCGGCGGTGCCCCGGTCGAGGGCGGTGGTGGGGACGTGCTGCGGGAGGGCGGGCACCGCCTGGCGGCCGGCCCGCTCCAGCTTCCGGACGGCCCACGGGGTGTACGCCTGGCCGTGGTTGGCGAGGGCGGCGTAGGCGCCGGCCAGGTCGACGGCGCTGGGGGTGGCGGTGCCCAGGGTCATCGAGGTGTTGGCCGGGTCCATGCCGGGGACGTCCCCGGGGATGCCGAGCCGGACGGCGGTCTCCCGGACGTGGGCGAGTCCGGCGTCGACCCCGAGCTGGGCGTAGACCGAGTTGACGGACTTGGCCATGGCCTGGCGCAGGCTGATGTGGCCGTAGTCGATGTCGTCCTCGTTGGGCGGGGCGTACGGGGTGGGGCCGCCGGTGACGGGGCGTTCGCTGGTGCCGTCGTAGCGGGTCTCGGTGGTGATGGGCCGGCCGTCGCCGCTGCTGCGGCCGGAGGTGAGGCCGGCGGCGAGGTCGAAGGGCTTGAAGGTGGAGCCGATCTGGTTGTCCTTGCGCAGGGCGTCGTTGTAGGGCTGCTTCGCGTAGTCGGGTCCGCCGTAGGCGGCGACCAGGCGGCCGGTGGCGGTCTCGACGGAGGCGCCGGCGACCCGGACGTCGGTGTCGGTGGCGGGCCGGGCGCGCGGGTCGAGTTCGGCGGTGAGCTCCTCCTGGACGGCCTTGACGAAGGCGTCCTGCTTGTCCTTGTCGAAGGTGGTGGTGATGCGCCAGCCGCCCGACTTGAGGGTGGCGCTGTCGAGGGTGCCGGAGGAGACCAGGTAGTCGTCGGCGATGCCGACGAGGTAGCCGGCCTGCCCGGCGAGGCCGGTGGCGGGCTGCGGGTCGATCGGTTCGGGGAAGGCGACGGCGGCGCGGGCGGCGGCGTCCAGGAAGCCGAGCTGGACCATCCCGTCGAGCGTGTAGTTCCAGCGGGCCACGGCCTTCTCCCGGTTGGCGGGGCTGGCGACCTTGACGTCGTAGGCGCTGGGGGCCTGGAGCAGGGCGGCGAGGTAGGCGCCCTGGGGGAGGGTGAGCTCGGCGGCGTCGACGCCGTAGTAGGCGCTGGCGGCGCTCTGGATGCCGTAGGCGTTGCGGCCGAAGTAGCTGGTGTTGAGGTAGCCGGCGAGGATCTCGTCCTTGCCGCGCTGCTGGTCGACCTTGAGCGCGATGAAGAGTTCGCGGCCCTTGCGGGCGAAGGTCTGGTCCTGGGTCAGGTAGTAGTTCTTGACGTACTGCTGGGTGATGGTGGAGCCGCCCTGGGTGCCCTGGCCGAGGAGGGTGTTCCAGCCGGCCCGGACCATGCCGCGCAGGTCGACGCCCCGGTTCTGGTGGAAGCTGCGGTCCTCGGCGGCGACCACGGCGTGCTGGACGTCCGGCGGGACCTGGGTGAGCGGGACGTCGATGCGGTTGACGGCGCCGGTGCGGGCGATCTCGGTGGTGCCGTCGGCGTAGTAGTAGATGTTCTTCTGGGCGACGGCGTGCGCGTTGGGATCGGGCACCGGGACGATCAGGTACAGCACGGCGAAGGCGCCGACGGCCAGGAGCAGGGCGGCGGTCAGGGCGCCGAGGGCGACCCGCCAGGTGGGCAGCAGCCGGCGCCACAGGGGCAGGGCCCGGCGGGCCTCGCGGCGGGCCTCCCGCCTGGCTCGGCGACGGGTACGCAGCTGTGCCCTCAGGTTCATGCCGCGATTATGTGCTATTTGATCCGGAATCAGTTGCTTCTCTTTTGGCGTACGTTCGTGGCGGCGGGTGGCGCGGGTCGTCCGGGACGGGGTGCCGTGAGGGGCGTCGCGCGGGGGCGGGCGCGGTGCGGGCGGCCGCCGGTGGCAAACCGGGTGCGAAGCGTGATCCCCGGCGGTACGGTGAAAGATGCGAACTTCATAGCGAGCCCACGGCGTACAGCTCCGCCCGTCGAGCCCGGCACCCCCGGGTACGGCCGGTCGGAGCCGGTCCGGCGTGCGCTCTGGCAGCCGGGCGCCCGTACGCGCCCATCTTTGTCGACAAGGAGACAATATGCCGAATGCCGTGCCCGGGGCCGCCGCGCCCGCCGACGGCGAGCCCTTCCGGCCCCCTCCGGATGGCCGTCACCCGAACGGGTGGCAGCCCGCGCGCCCCCGGTGGCGGCCGAGCGGCGGCAGCCTCGGCCTGTACGCCGCCGTCGCCCGCGGCGCCTTCCGCCGCTACGCCACCTACCGCGCCGCCACCCTCGCCGGGTCCTTCACCAACACCGTCTTCGGCTGCATCCTCGCCTCCACCTTCGTCGCCCTCTGGCAGGCCCGCCCCGGCCTCGGGGGCTACGACCAGTCCGCCGCCGTCACCTACATCTGGGTCAGCCAGGCGCTGCTGGTCACCGTCGCGGTCTGGGGCGGCGGCTTCCAGGACGACGTCCAGGAGCGGTTCCGCACCGGCGACATCGCCATCGACCTCTACCGCCCCGTCGACTTCCAGGGCTGGTGGCTGGCGACCGACCTCGGCCGGGCCGCCTTCCACCTGGTGACCCGCGGTGCCATGCCCACCCTGGCGGGCGCCCTGCTCTTCCGCACCCGGATGCCCGAACAGCCGCTGACCTGGGTGTTCTTCGTGATCTCCGTCCTGCTCGCGGTGGTCGTCAGCTTCGGCGTGCGCTTCCTGGTCTCGCTCACCGGCTTCTGGCTGCACGACTCCGAGGGCGTGCGCTCGGCCGTGCTGGTGGTGGCGATGTTCCTCTCCGGGATGCTGCTCCCGCTGAGCCTCTTCCCCGGCTGGCTCGCCCCGGTGGCCCTGGCCCTGCCGTGGGCCGCGCTGATCCAGGTGCCGACCGACGTCTTCCTGGAGCGCTGCACGGGCGCCGAGCTGTTCGGCGCGTACGGCTTCCAGCTGCTCTGGGCGGTGCTGCTGCTGGCCGCGGGACGGTTCGTGCAACTGCTCGCCACCCGCAAGGTGGTGGTGCAGGGTGGCTGACCTCCGCGGGGCGGCCGCCCCGCTCGTCCTCCCGCCGGCCCTGCGCTCCCGCCGCGGGCGGACGGCCTGGGCGCTGCGCTCCTGGTGGCTGACCGCCGGGATGTGGGTGCGCTCGACGATGTCCTACCGCGCCTCGTTCGTGCTGATGGTCGCCTCCAGCATCGCCGTCACCTCGCTGGACTTCGTGGTGGTCGTGCTGATGTTCCGGCACACCGAGCAGATCGGCGGCTGGACCCTGCCCGAACTCGCCTTCCTCTACGCCACCTCCGGCTTCGCCCTCGGCCTGGCCAACACCCTGGTCGGCAGCGTCGACTCGCTCGGCCAGCGGATCAACGCGGGCACCCTGGACACCATGCTGGTGCGCCCCGCCCCGGCCCTCGCCCAGGTCTGCGCCGAGCGCTTCTCGCTGCGCCGGCTCGGCCGCCCGCTGCAGGCCCTGGCGGTGCTGGTCTGGTCGCTGACCGCCCTGGACGTCGACTGGACCTGGGACCGGGTCCTGCTCGTCCCGGTGCTGCTGGTCTGCGGCACGGTCATCTTCGCCGCCGTCTTCATCGGCTTCGCGTCCCTGCAGTTCTGGTGGGACCAGGTCAAGGAGATCCAGAACGCCTTCACCTACGGCGGCGCCACCCTGCTGCACTACCCGCCGACGATCTTCGCCAAGGAGCTCGTCGCGGGCGTCGTCTTCGGCATCCCGCTGGCCTTCGTCAACTGGCTGCCCACCCTGCGCATCCTCGACCGCCCCGACCCGCTCGGCCTGCCCACGGCCTTCCATTACGCCTCGCCGCTCGTCGCGGTGCTGTCGGTCGTCGTCGCCGGACTGGCCTGGCGGGCCGGACTGCGGGCGTACCGCGGCACCGGCAGCTGACCCCGGACCGCCCGCGCAGCCACCACCGCCCGCGCACCCAGCACCGCTCGCGCACCCAGCACCGCTCGCGCACCCACGACCGCCGGCCGGACCACCGGCCGCCAGAAGGGACCCGAACCATGGCACTCATCGAACTGGAGGACGTCCGGCGCACCTTCACCGTCCGGGCGAGGACCGGGCGGCTGCGCCGCGAGAAGCGGGAGGTGCGGGCCGTCGACGGCCTGACCTTCACGATCGACGCCGGCGAGTGCGTCGGCTACATCGGGCCCAACGGCGCCGGGAAGTCCACCACCATCAAGATGCTCACCGGCATCCTCGTCCCCACCTCGGGCCGGCTGCGGGTGGCCGGCGTCGACCCGGCCCGCGAGCGGGTCGCCCTCGCCCAGCGCATCGGCGTGGTCTTCGGGCAGCGCACCACGCTCTGGTGGGACCTGCCGCTGCGCGACTCGTACGAGCTGGCGCGCCGGATCTACCGCATCCCGGACGCCCGCTTCCGCGCCAACCTGGAGCGCTGCGTCGAGCTGCTGGACCTCGGCGCCCTGCTGGACACCCCGGTGCGCCAGCTCTCGCTCGGCCAGCGGATGCGCGGCGACCTGGCGGCGGCGCTGCTCCACGACCCGCAGGTGCTCTACCTGGACGAGCCGACGATCGGGCTGGACGTGGTGAGCAAGGCGAAGGTGCGTGCGTTCCTGCGCGAGGTGAACCGGGCCGAGGGCACCACCGTCCTGCTCACCACCCACGACCTCACCGACATCGAGCAGCTGTGCGACCGGGTGATGGTGATCGACCACGGCCGGGTCGTCCACGACGGCGACCTGGACGGCCTGCACGCGGCCGGGCGCAGCGAGCGGACCCTGGTCGTCGACCTCGCCGAGGCCAGGCCGGCCATCGAGGTGCCCGGCGCCCGGGTGGTCCGGGTGGACGGGCCCCGCCAGTGGCTGGCCTTCCCCGCGCAGCAGAGCGCGGCGCCCGTCGTGGCGGCCGTCGCCGACCGCTACCCGCTGGTCGACCTGTCGGTGCGCGAGCCGGCCATCGAGGACGTGATCGCCCGGATGTACGCCGAGGTGGCGATCGGCTGACCGGCCGGGGCGCGGGTCGGCGGCCGCCCGGCCGGCGACGGCGGCGCGGCGCGCAGGGAGGCGTGCGGGCGTGCTGTTCTCCGGGCGGGCGGCCGAAAACGGCGGGCCCCGGGCGGCGCGGGCTGTCACCATCCGGTCATGGAGATCCGTCCCGCCACCGCCGTCGCCGAGGTCCTCGCCGCCGGGCACCTGTTCGACAGCGCGCCGCTGCCCGGGGCGACCGAGGAGTTCCTCGCCGACCCGCGCCACCACCTGCTGATCGCCTACGTCGACGACGGCTCCGGTGCCGTCCCCGCCGGGATGGTCACCGGGGTCGAGACGACCCACCCGGACAAGGGCACCGAGATGTTCCTGTACGAGCTGGGGGTGGACGAGCCGTACCGGCGCCGGGGCGTCGGCCGGGCCCTGGTCCGGGCGCTCGCCGGGCTGGCCCGCGAGCGCGGCTGCTACTGCCTCTGGACGCTGACCGAGGTGGGCAACGACGCCGCCCGGGCGACGTACCTGGGCGCGGGCGGCGAGCCGGAGGACGGACTGGTGCTCTACAGCTGGCAGTTCGACCGGGACTGACCCGGAGGCGGGCCCGGGCGGCGCTCCGGTGCGCGGAAACGGGGGTGAGGCCGTCCGCTCGCGCCGGGCACCGGGCAGACTGGCGGGGTGAGCGACGAAGCCTTCAGCGGGACCGGCCACGGAGTCAGGTTCACCGCAGCCGACGAGGAGAAGCGACAAGGCGTACGCCGGATGAAGACCATCGCGACGGGCCTGCTGGCCTTCGCGACCCTGGTCTTCGGGCTGGCGACCTGGGCCGAGTCGGCCGGGGCGGGCGCCTGGGCCGGCTATGTGGCGGCGGCCGCCGAGGCGGGCATGGTCGGCGCACTGGCCGACTGGTTCGCCGTCACCGCGCTGTTCCGGCGCCCGTTCGGGCTGCCGATCCCGCACACCGCGATCATCCCGACGAAGAAGGACGCCTTCGGGAAGTCGCTCGGCGACTTCGTCGGCGAGAACTTCCTCTCCGGGCAGGTGGTGCGCGGCCGGCTCGCGGCCCTGGGCATCGGCCGGCGGCTGGGGGAGTGGCTGGCCGCCCCGGGCAGCGCCGAGCGGGTCACCAAGGAGGCGTCGGCGGCACTGCGCGGCGTCCTCACGGTGCTGCGGGACGACGACGTCCAGGCGGTGGTCGCCGAGGCGGTCACCCGGCGGGCCGCCGCCACCTCGGTGGCCGAGCCGATGGGGCGGATGCTCGGCAAGGTCGTCGCCGACGGCGGCCACCACGGCGTGGTCGACCTGGTCGCCGTCCGGGTGCACGACTGGCTGACCGAGAACCACGAGGACGTCGTCCGGCGGGTCACCCAGAAGACCCCCGGGTGGACGCCGAAGTTCCTCGACCACCAGGTCGGCGAGCGGGTGTACCGGGAGCTGATGCGCTTCGTCACCGATATCCGGGACGACCCCGAGCACGCCGCGCGCGGGGCCGTCGACAGGTTCCTCGCCGACTTCGCGACCGAGCTGCAGACCGACCCGGAGACCATCGCCCGGGTCGAGCGGGCCAAGTCCGAGCTGCTGGCCCGCCCCGAGGTGCAGGACCTCATCGCCTCCACCTGGGCGGCCGTGCGCACCCTGGTGGTCAACGCCGCCGAGGACGAGGACAGCGAGCTGCGCCGGCGGATCCGCACCGGGGTGCGGACCTTCGGCGAGCGCCTGGCCACCGACCGCAAGCTCCAGGCCAAGGTCGACGGCTGGCTGCAGGACGCCGCGCAGTACGTCGTCGACACCTACCGCACCGAGATCACCTCGCTGATCTCGGAGACCGTGGCGAGCTGGGACGCCGACGAGGCCTCCCGCAAGATCGAGGCGAACGTGGGCCGCGACCTGCAGTTCATCCGGATCAACGGCACCGTGGTCGGCGCGCTCGCCGGACTCGTGATCCACACGGTGGCGATCACGTTCGGCGGGTGACTTACCCTGGCGGGACCTGTAGATACGCGCGTAGCGGAAGAAGGAGACACCGTGGTCCAGCCGGACGGAAGCCGGGTCGCCGGTCGGGGCATCGAGGCGTTCATCGCCGGAATGCCCAAGGCGGAACTCCACGTCCACCATGTCGGGTCGGCCTCGCCCCGGGTGGTCGCCGAACTCGCCGCGCGGCACCGCAGCGCGTCGAAGGTGCCGACCGACCCGGAGGCCCTCGCCGAGTACTTCACGTTCACCGACTTCGCCCACTTCATCGAGGTGTACCTGAGCGTCGTCGACCTGATCCGCGACGCCGAGGACGTCCGGGCCCTGACCTACGGCATCGCCGAGGACATGGTCCGCCAGAACATCCGGTACGCGGAGCTCACCATCACGCCGTTCTCCTCGGTGCGCCGCGGCATCCCCGACGTCGCCTTCATGGAGGCGATCGAGGACGCCCGGCTGCGCGCCGAGAAGGAACTCGGCATCGTGCTGCGCTGGTGCTTCGACATCCCCGGCGAGGCCGGGCTGGAGTCCGCCGAGGAGACCGCCCGGCTGGCGGTCGACCTGGCGCCGGAGGGCCTGGTCAGCTTCGGCCTGGGCGGTCCGGAGATCGGCGTGCCGCGCCCGCAGTTCAAGCCGTACTTCGACCGGGCCCGGGCGGCCGGCCTGCACAGCGTCCCGCACGCGGGCGAGACCACCGGCCCGGAGACGGTCTGGGACGCGCTGCGCCTGCTCGGCGCGGAGCGCATCGGCCACGGCACTCAGGCGGTGAAGGACCCGGCGCTGATGGACTTCCTCGGCGAGCACCGGATCCCGCTGGAGGTCTGCCCGACCTCCAACATCGCCACCCGGGCGGTGGAGCGGATCGAGGAGCACCCGATCCGGCAGATGGTCGACGCGGGCCTGCTGGTCACCGTCAACAGCGACGACCCGCCGATGTTCGGCACCGACCTGAACACCGAGTACGCGGTGGCGGCCCGGCTGCTCGGCCTGGACGAGGCCGGGGTCGCGGGGCTCGCGAGGAACGCCGTCGAGGCGTCCTTCCTGGACGCCGCGGGCAAGCGCCGGATCGTCGGCGAGATCGACGCCTACCTGGCGGGCTGGGACAAGGGCTGAGGCCCGCCCGCGCCGGAGGGCACGGTCCGGGCACCGCCCGCACCGTGCCCTCCGGTGGCCCCTACTTCGACCAGAACGGGTCGTCGACCAGCGGCAGCCCGTAGTTCGGCAGGTCCGCGCCGCCCGTGCCCGTGGGCAGCGGCTCGCCCTTGCCGAAGGGGTGCACCTCGCCGTCGAACTTCACGTCCTTGACGGACGCCGTGACGGTGGCGGTGTTCTCCGTACTCACCACGAGCTCCAGCAGGTAGCCCTTGGAGGTGCGGACCGACATCGACGGGTCCTTCGGGTTCACGGCCTCGGTCGTGTAGCCGCGCTGCTTCCAGTGGCGTTCGACGACGCCGAACAGGCTGCCGACCTTCTCGGTCGAGAGCCTGGTCAGCACCAGCCGGCGCTTCTTCGCGGTCGCGGCGATGCTGTCCTTGCCGTTCCACTCCTGCTTCACGGCCAGCTCGAACGGCTCGTCGTGCCAGGTCAGCGCCGGTGTGATCGCGGTGAAGGTGTCGTTCAGCAGGGCGTCGATCTCGTCCCGCGCGGTAGTGGCCTCCACGGTTCCCCTTCCCTTGTCGTCCTTGCCGCCCAGCTGGCCGCAGGCGCCGAGCGCCAGGCTCGCGGCCAGCAGCAGGGCGACGGGCCGCAGCCGGGCGGTCACCGATCCGGTCATCGGTGGTCCTGACGGGTGATCTTCTCAGGCTGCCCGCCCACGATACGGCTGATGTTGTTGAGCGACTCGCCCTCGAAGTAGTCGGAGTGGTTGTTGAACTGGTTGACCATGTCGTGGCCCGGGTGCACGTAGAAGCGCTCGGCGCCGAACTCGTCGCTGGTCGGGTCCTGGCCGTGCCACAGCTGGTGCGGGTCGACGAGGTGGCCGATGATCGCCCCGCCCGGTCCGAACGCGGCGCCGCCGGCCTCGGCCTTCGACGGCAGGTGGCTCACCGGGTCCAGCTCGGCGGCGCCCACGTACACGTGCTTCGGGTCCATCTTGAGGTCCGACGCCTTCTCGGCGCCGGTGCCCGGGCTGCCGATGAGGATCATGTCGTCGACCGGTAGGCCGCCGGGCCGCTGGGCGCCCTGGCCGACCGTCAGGGAGCCGTAGCTGTGCCCGAACGCGGTCAGGTGGGCCGGGGAGCCCTCGTGGGTGGCGCGCAGGCCCTGCATGAAGCTCTGGTAGGCCGCCCCGCCCTTCTCGGCGCGGTCCTTGAACATCACCGGGGAACTGTCGGGCGAGAAGCCCTCGTTCGGCGGCGCGTCGTAGCCGAGCCAGATCATCGAGGCGGTGTCGTTCTTGTTGCCCGTCCGGCCCTCGGTGGCGGACCAGACCGCCTTGGCGTTGTCCGCGTTGCCGCCGCCCACCGAACCCAGCTCGGTGCCCAGGCCCGGCACGAAGGCGGTGACGTTCTTGGCGGTGTCCGGGTTGCCGTAGGAGAGGATGCCGCGGCCCTGGCCCTCGTCGCTGACGCCCATCAGGAACAGCGGCGGCCGGTCGCCGTCGTCCTTCTTCAGGCGGTCCTGGATCGAGTGGAAGCCGTCCAGCTTGCGCTGGTCCCACTCCGAGCGGGGCTGCTTCTTCTCGTACTGCTCGATCAGCCGCGGCAGCATGATCCGGTTGGCCTGGTCGCGGGCAGCGGCGGGGATGCCGTCCCGGTTGCCGAGGTCCTCCGGGCGGCTCTGGATCAGGCGCTGCTGCTCCTCGGCGGTCAGGCCGTTCCACCAGGAGTTGACCTCGGTGGGGGAGGCGTCCTTGGGCGGCATGCCGGAGGCGACCAGGTCCTCCTTGAACAGGCCGCCGAAGCCGATCGACTCGGTGAGGTCGCTCATCGCCGAGTTCAGGTTCAGGCCCGCGCCGGTGCGCCCGTTCTCGGTGTAGTGCCGCAGCCGCTCGGTGGTCACCTGGTCGGCGTGCGCGGCCTCGGTGAGCGCCTTGTTGATCCGGTCGCTGATCGCCCGGCCGCCGCTCGCCGGGTCCTTGAAGTCGGGGTCCTTGCGCTCGGCCGGGGTGACCGGCGGCCAGGAGACCGAGCCGTCGTCACCGACCGTGTAGCCGGACGCCTTGGCGTCGGCCAGCGCGTCGAGCAGCTTCGACTGCGCCAGCAGGAACGCCTCCGCGCCCTCGCGCAGCACCGGCGCGATCATGGCCAGCTCGATCTTGGCGGCGGTCAGCTTGGCGGTGGTCTCGGTCAGCGACTTCTTGGCGTTCTCGGCGGCGTCGCCCGTCCAGTTGGAGTTCTTGACCCGGGTGTCGACCCCGGTGCCCCACGCCGAGGCGTGCTGGTCGAACTTGGCGGAGAGCGCCGTGTACTTGTCCGCCGCGGTGATCAGGTCGGCGGGCTTGGCGTCGCGCAGGGTACGGATGTCCATCGGCTCAGGCACCGCCCTTCGCGAGCGCACCGGCGTTGCTGCTCTCGGCCTTGCGGTAGTTCTGCGCCGTGGTGATCAGGTTGCCGCCCTGCCGGTCCATCTCGGCGGCCAGCGCGTCCAGGGTGGCGCGCCAGGAGTCGGTGCAGGTGTTCAGCTCGGCGCCGGTCGAGAAGCCCTTGAGCCCGGCCTCCGCCCGGTCCGAGGCGCCGAGCACGTCCTTGGTCTCGCCGGGTATGTCCCCGGCCGTCTTCTGTGCCGTCCTGCCGGCACCCTCCAGCTCGGTGGGCTGGACCTGGAATCCTGAGCCTGCCATGTGCTCCCCCGTGGTGTGAGACTGCCGAGCACATTAACGGACTTCTCCGGAAGCGGACGAGGCCGGTCCCGCCCGCGACCGGGTCCGCACCCGCCGCTGAGGGAGCGCCAGGTCGGGACGCGGGCGGCGGTGGGTCAGGTGCGGTCGGGCTCGGCGCCACCCCGCGGATGCCGCCGTGGTCCGGCTCCTGGCCCTCGTCCTCCTCGCCTCCGTGGTCGGCGCCGTCGGACGGGCGGCGACCGCCGTCCTCCGCGCCCGCATCGACGGCGACCACGGCCCTCAGAACAGCAGCAGGTAGAGCAGGCAGCCCAGGCCGACGGCGAGCAGGGAGGCCGGGAGCGACCAGGCGGTGTGCTTGTGGAGGGCTGCCGTGGCGGTGCCGTGGGCGAGGGCGGTGGCTGCGCCGGGTGCGGCGTAGGCGGGCGCAGGCGCCGACGGGGCCGGGTACCCGCACTGCACCGGTGTCGCCGGCTCCGCGGCGGGCGGCGGGGTGTGGGCGACCTGGGTCCAGGTGGTGCTGCCGCTGGGGGCGGGGGCCGCGCTGTACAGGGCGCCGGTGCCGAGCCGCAGCCAGCGGCGGCGGCGGACGTCGGTGAATTCGACCCGCAGGTCGGTGAGGCGGACCGGGCCCTCCTGCGGCACGCGGGTGACCAGCCGGTTGGACGGCCCGGCGGGCGGCGGGGCGACCGGCCGCCCCTGGAGGTCCAACTCGCCGCCGCCCGGGGTGATGTCGCGCTCCCGCCAGAGGATCCGCAGCCCGGTGACGGGCAGCGGGCCGAAGTTGGAGACGTACACCGAGGCGCCCCACACCTCGACGTGGATGAACTGGGCGTGCACGGCCTGCGATTCCTGGTCCTGGCGGGCCCGTTCGTGTTCGGCTCTCTCCCGGGCCTCGGTCTCCTGCCGCTCCATCCGGGCGGCGCGCTCCTCGGTGCGGCGTGCGATGACGGCTTGCTGGTGGTAGGTGGCCAGGCTGATCCCCAGCCCGAGGACGGTGCAGACGACACCGACCACCGCCACGATCGTCTCGACCATCCGAACAGACTGACGTCATGTCATGTAACTGTCCAGGGTGCCTCCCGCGGGCCGCCGCGAACGACACGGCAGCCCACAGTGGGTGCCCCTGGATCACCCGCTAGATCACCGCCATCCCCGAGGCGGGCACCGCGCTCCCGCGGTACAGCCAGGCGCGTTCGGCGGTGGCCCAGGCGGTGGTGGTCAGCAGGTACAGGCCCGCGGCGAGCGGCACCACGGCGGCGAACAGCACGGTGCCGAACGACAGGTACGGCAGGTAGCCCAGGCCCGGCTGCGGGTTCGGGTTGCCCGCCATCGACGCGCGCGCCCGCCGGAAGGCCACGTACGCGACCCCCGCCAGCGCGGCGAACAGCAACCCGAAGACGGCGATCTGCCCGGCGCCGTGGGCGCTGCCGACGTGCAGGCCGAGCGGGACGCCGAAGAAGGTGTGGTCGAGCAGGTCGTTCGGGGTGGTGAACAGCCGGTACATCACCGAGAAGAACGGGATCTGCACCAGCATCGGCAGGCAGCCCGCGAACGGGGACGCCTTCTCCTCCCGGTACAGCTCGGCGAGGGCCGCCTGCAGCTTCTCGGGCCGGTTCCTGTGCTTGCGCTGGAGTTCGGCGATCCGGGGGGCCAGCCGGGCCCTGGCCTTCTCCCCGCGGGCCGCCGCGCGGGCGAGCGGGTGCAGGGCCAGCCGGACCGCGACAGTGAACAGCACGATGGCGAGCGCGGTCGGCAGCACCTCCGCCAGTGCGGCGACGATGTCGTGGGCCACGGTGACGGCGGGGTCGAGCAGCGAGAGAACGGACATGGTGGAGCGAGCCCTCCGGGGTCTCGGGAGTCGGGTACGAGACGGAGGACGGCCGCGCGTCGGCGGTGGAAGGACACACTGCACTGCGACGGGGCCGCCACGGACCCCGGCAGCGCGCTGCTACGCGGCCGTCGGGGCCGCGCCGGGTGCCCTGGGGCGTCGCCGGCCCCGGGCGTCCGGATCGCGCTGAGGGAGGAAGGCGGTGTGCAGCGCCCGGCGCCGCATGACCCCGGCCCGTACGGTGGCGGGCGCCCGTGCGCCCAGCAGCCGGGCGGCGACCAGCGCCCCGCCGACCGCGCTGGCGAACAGCACCACGGCCGCCGCGGCGGCGACGGAGGCCAGCATCGTCGGCTCGACCACCACGTCCCCGGCCAGCACCCGGAGCACGCCGAGCAGCAGTGCGACGACGGCCAAGGCGGACCTCCTCCGGGGTGTTCGGGGCGGGGCGGACGGCTCTTCCGACGGTCTGGACGACGCAGGCGCGCACAAGGTTCCCGCCGGGGCGCAGGACTTTCTCGCGCGCCTCCGGCGGTCCGGTCCGCGCCGTAGCCTTCGGGGCTACGCGGGGCTACCGTGGACGGATGAGGACGATTACCCAGCGGGAGTTCCGGAACAACTCCGCCGCGGTGATGGACGCGGTGGAGGCGGGGGAGACCTTCCACATCACCAGGAACGGGGTCGAGGTCGCCGAGCTGCGGCCGGTGTCGGGGCGGCGCCGGCTCAGCGCCGAGGAGCTGGTGGCGCGGCACGTGAAGCTGCCGCGGGTGGACTACCAGCAGATGCGCAAGGAGGCCGAGGAGTACTTCGGCCCCGAGGAACTGGTCGGGGACGAGGGCGACGACCCGTTCGAGCGGCGACGTGGCTGAGGGGCGGGAGCGGGCCGCCCGGCGCCGGGGCTCCAAACGGCGGCCAGCCGGGGTGCTGGACACCTGCGTCTACATCGACCTCGCGCTGCTCGACCCGGCCGACCTGCCGGCCGTGCCGGAGCTGACCGCGATCACGCTGGCCGAACTGCAGCAGGGCGTCTCCATGGCGCGGGACCCGATCAGCCGGTCGGCCCGGCTGGAGGTGCTGGGCGCCGCGATGGCCGACTTCGACCCGCTGCCGTTCGACGCGGCGGCCGCCGCCCGGTACGGGACGCTGGTGACCCTGACCATCGCGGCCGGGCGGCTGCCGCGGCCGCGCCGGATCGACCTGATGATCGCGGCCACCGCCTCGGCGCACGGGCTGCCGCTGTACACGCGCAATCTGGCGGACTTCAAGGGGCTGGGCTCGGCCGTCGAGGTGATCGGCATCTGATCCGGCCCCGGCACGACGTCGCCGGGGCCGGGGGCGGGTCGGGTTCCGGCGACGTCAGGCCGGGTCGAGGCGGACGGCGGTGCCGGTGGCCGCGGAGGTGCGGGCGGCCTCCAGGACGGCGAGCACGGCGACCGCGTCGCGCGGGTCGACCGGGGGCGGGGTGCCGGGGTCGGCCAGGGCGGCGGCGATGCCGGCGTAGTAGGCGGGGTAGTCGCCGGGGTCGGTGGGCAGCGGCGCGGAGGACTCGTCCGTGCCGAGCGTGCCGTACCGGGACGGCTCGTCGGTGCCCCAGGGGTGCGTGCCGCCGTCGGGCCGGGGGACGCCGGGGCGGTGGCCGGCCCGGAGGTCCTCCTCCTGCGGGTCCATGCCGAACTTCAGGTAGCCGGCGGTGTCGCCCAGGACGCGCAGGCGCGGGCCGAGCAGCGGGGTGATGGCACTGGTCCACAGGTGCGAGCGGGTGCCGGAGGCGTGGGTGAGGGCGAGGAAGGCGTCGTCGTCGACGACCGCGCCGTCGCGCCGCACGTCGATCTCGGCGTAGACGGTCTCGACCGGGCCGAAGAGGGTGAGCGCCTGGTCGACGAGGTGGCTGCCGAGGTCGTAGAGGGTGCCGCCGACCTCGGCCGGGTCGGCGAGCTCGCGCCAGCCGGGCTTGGGCTTGGGCCGGAACCGCTCGAAGCGCGACTCGAAGCGGTGCACCCGGCCGAGGGCGCCCTCGTCGATCAGCCGCCGGGCGGTGAGGAAGTCGCCGTCCCAGCGGCGGTTCTGGAAGACGGAGAGCAGCACGTTCCGGGTCTCGGCGAGCCGGCACAGCTCCAGGGCGTCGACGGAGGTCGCGGCGAGCGGCTTGTCGACGACGGTGGCGATGCCCGCGCGGAGGGCGGCCCGGGCGAGCGGGACGTGGGTGCGGTTCGGGGAGGCGATGACGACCAGGTCGACGGCGTCCGGCTGCCCGAACAGCTGCTCGGGGGTGTCGAGGGCCCGGACGCCGGGGTGTTCGCGCTCCAGCCGGGCGCGGCGGTCGGGGTTGGCGGTGACCACCGCGTCGAGCCGCAGGCCCGGGGTGGTGGCGATCAGCGGGGCGTGGAAGGCCGAGCCGGCCAGGCCGTAGCCGACCAGGCCGACGCGGAACGGGGGGCGAGGGGTGGGGGGCGACACGGGGCTCATGCGCCCTACTCAACCACGGCGTACCTGGTCGGCCCGGGTTCGGCGGCGCGTCGGCCCTCCCGCATCGGTAGGGGTCCGGCAGCCCCGCGCCGTCGGGGGGAGGAGCCGTCGGCGCGGGGCTGCGGGTGCGGGGCCGGCACGCCTGCGGTCGCGTTCCCGGCCCCGGCCGCGGCGTCAGCGGGCGTGGGCCCCGCGGCCGCGGCGCTTGCGGTGGATGACCGCCATCGCGGCCCCGGCGAGCAGGAACGCGGAGCCGACCGAGGCGATCAGGCCGGTGGAGCGGTCGGAGCCGGTCTGGGCCAGGTGCTCGGCGGTGGTGCCGGGTGCCGGGGCCGCCCCGGCCGGGGTGGTGCCGCCGGTGCCGGTCGGGCCCGTCGGGGCGGGCGGAGCGGCGACGGCGGTGGACGCCGTGGTCGCACCGCCGGCGGGGACGGCCGTGGTGGCCGGCCGGGTGCCCGGGGCGGAGCTCGGCACCGTGGTCGAGGGGCCGGTCGGGGCGCCGGTCGGGGCGGTGCCGGTCGGGTGGGCGTGGCCGCCGGGGTGCGCGCCGCCGGTGCCGGTGTCGGTCGGTACGGGGGCGGTGCCCGGGGCGCTGCCGCTGCCGTCGAAGACCACGTCCGAGCAGGAGTAGAAGGCCTCCGGGCTGTCCGAGCGCTGCCAGATCGCGTAGATCAGCTGGCGGCCGGTCTTCCCGGTGGGGATCTTGCCCGGCAGGACGTACGAGCCGTCGACCAGCTTCGGGTCGGTGACCGTCAGGAACGGCTGCGACTCCAGGTTCGCCCAGGTCAGCGGCTTGGTGGGGTCGTAGCTCGGATTAGTGGCGAAGAGCTGGAAGGTGCCCCGGTGCGGGGCGGTCGCCCGGTAGCGGAAGGTGAAGTCGGCGCCGGCGACGAGGTTGGTGGCGGGCCAGTCGGCGCGCGGCAGGTCCATCCCCTTGTACACCGGGTCGCCGGCGCTGCACAGCTTGCCGTCCGGGATCAGCTGGCGGTGGCGGCCCGCCGCGTCGCCGATCCGCAGGCTCATCCAGTCGTACAACGCGGCCGTGCCCCCGGCGGCGACGGCGGCCTTGCACGCGGCCGACTTCGGGTGCTCGGCGCCTTCGAGGTAGCAGCCCTCGACCCGGCTGAGCGGGTTCTGCATCGAGCCGTGGGCGGCGGCGGTGCCGCTGCCGAGGGCGGTGACCGAACCGGCGGTGGCCAGGACGAGGAGGAGGGCGGCGGAGCGGCGGTGGTTGCGCACGGGCATGGCGGCGGAACCCCTTCGGAAGGAGCTGGCAGGGAGGGTGTGCCGCTCACGCTAGCCCGGCCCGAACGCCCTGCTGAGGGGTAATCAGTGCGGTTAGGGGCGGCTTAAGGAGCCGTTGAGGCGGGGGAGCCGGCCGGGGCGGCGGCAGCGGGGTGGCTCCGCGGCCGCCGGGCGGGCGGTTCGCGCAGGACAGGGCCCAGGTGTCGGGCGTGTCCCGGTGGACGGGACGTGCTGTCCTCGGGCAGGTGTGCGGATTAGGCTGTGGCCCGTTGGGGCAGCCAGTAGTACCCCCGGCGGTCCGGTGTCCCGAGGAGGGTCCGGCCGGTGGGAGGCGCAGCGGTGACGGCGGTGCGCCGCAGTTCGTACGACCATTGCAAGACGTCGCAAGACTTCGGGAGACACGCACGTGGCAGACCGCAAGCCCATCGAGTCCTGGCTGACCGACATGGACGGCGTCCTCATCCACGAGGGCACGCCGATCCCGGGCGCGAAGGAGTTCCTGCAGCGCCTGCGGGAGTCCGGCAAGCCGTTCCTGGTGCTCACCAACAACTCGATCTACACCCCCCGCGACCTCAGCGCCCGGCTGGCCGGCATGGGCCTGGAGGTGCCGGAGGAGTGCATCTGGACCTCGGCCCTGGCCACCGCCAAGTTCCTCAAGGGCCAGCGCCCGGGCGGCACCGCGTACGTGATCGGCGAGGCCGGCCTCACCACCGCGCTCTACCAGGCCGGTTACGTGCTGACCGACAACAACCCGGACTACGTGGTGCTCGGCGAGACCCGGACGTACAGCTTCGAGGCGCTGACCAAGGCGATCCGCCTGATCAACCAGGGTGCCCGCTTCATCTGCACCAACCCGGACGAGACCGGCCCCTCCACCGAGGGCGTGCTGCCGGCCACCGGCTCGGTCGCGGCGCTGATCACCAAGGCGACCGGGGTGGAGCCGTACTTCGTCGGCAAGCCGAACCCGCTGATGATGCGCGAGGCGCTGAACACGGCCGGGGCCCACTCGGAGACCGCCGTCATGATCGGCGACCGGATGGACACCGACATCGTGGCGGGCATGGAGGCCGGCATGGAGACGATCCTGGTGCTCACCGGTCTGACGGCCGCCGCCGACGTGGAGCGCTTCCCGTACCGGCCGACCCGGGTGGTCGACTCGGTCGCGGACCTGGTCGAGCTGGTCTGACCCCGCAGCCCCGGCGCCGTCGCCCGGCGCGCTGCCCCCGGTGTGCCCCTGTGCCGCCGGGGGCAGCGGCGTTCGGGGCGGGAGCGTTCGGGACGGGGCGCTCGGGAGGGGGGCGCTCGGGACCGGGGTGGCCCGGGGCGGGTCGTGCGCGGGTTCCGCGCAGTCGGGCCCCGGTGGGCGGGAGTGGGCGCGGAGTGTCGGTGGGGCTGTGTAGCGTTCTGGGTGTGAAGAGGCGTACGGGCCGCGGTCGGCTCCGGTGCGCGCAGGTCGGGGCGGTGCGGCGGTGAGCCGCAGCCCGGTGGGAGGTTGATGTCGTGACGGACACTGTCGAGGCGAGCGTGGCGGAGGCGGCGGCCGGGGGCGGGCTGGAGCTGCCCGAGTCCTGGCGCGAGGTGCTGGGCGCCGAGACCGAGAAGCCGTACTTCGCCCAGCTGGCGGCGTTCGTCGCGGCCGAGCGTGCGGAGCACCAGGTCTTCCCGCCGAGCGGGCAGGAGTTCTCCGCCCTGGAGGCCACGCCGTACGAGAAGGTGCGGGTGCTCGTCCTCGGCCAGGACCCGTACCACGACGACGGCCAGGCGCACGGCATGAGCTTCTCGGTGCTGCCCGGCACCAAGACCCCGCCGTCGCTGCGCAACATCTTCAAGGAGCTGGACGCCGACCTCGGCATCCCGGCCCCCGACAACGGCTACCTGATGCACTGGGCCGAGCAGGGCGTGCTGCTGCTCAACGCGGTGCTCACGGTACGCGCGCACGAGGCCAACTCGCACAAGGCCAAGGGCTGGGAGAAGTTCACCGACGCGGTGATCAAGGCGGTCAGCGACCGCGAGGAGCCGGTCGTCTTCGTGCTCTGGGGCAACTACGCCAAGAAGAAGCTGCCGCTGATCGACACCGCGAAGCACGTGGTGGTCCAGGGGGCGCACCCGTCGCCGCTGTCGGCCAAGCTGTTCTTCGGCAGCCGCCCCTTCTCGCAGATCAACGAGGCGCTGGACGGCTTCGGCGCGCCGGCCGTCGACTGGCGGGTGCCCAACCTCAAGGAGAGCTGAGCCCCCGGGGCGGACCTTCCGCCGCGGTCCGTGCACGGACCGGGCCGGGCTCCCCGCGCCGTTCGACGGCGGAGGAGTCCGGCCCGTACCGGTGTGCGAAGCTGGTGCCGACCCGGTCGCCGGACGGGGTCGGGGGAGGGGCTGTACGTGCGCCGGGTGAGGCGAATGCTGGGGTGTCGGACGGCTGTCGGGGCCGCGGTACTGGCGCTGGCGGTCGGCGCGGCCGGCTGTTCCGGCGGTGCGGTCCGGGACGGCTCCGGGGGTTCCGGTGCGGGCCCCGCGCCCACCGGTGCCCGGGGTTCCGCGAGCGCCCCGGCGGGCCCGCCGGCCCCGCAGCTCAAGGGCCAGACCTTCTTCGTCTCCGAGCGGACCAACGCCGCCCAGCAGGCCGTGGCCCTGCGCGCCCAGGGCCGTGCCGCGGAGGCGGACACCCTGGCCCGGATCGCCGCGCAGCCGTCCTCGCAGTGGCTCGGCGACGACGCGGCCCAGGGCATCGCCTCGCAGGTCAGCTGGACGGCCACCGGCGCCGGGCGCACCCCGGTCTTCGTGGCGTACAACATCCCGCACCGCGACTGCGGCCTCTACTCGGCGGGCGGCGCACCGGACGCGGCCGCCTACCGGGCCTGGATCAGCAGCCTGGCCGCGGCCCTCGGCGACCGCAGGGCCTGGGTGGTGCTGGAACCCGATGCCGTCCCGCACACCCTGGACGGCTGCGGGGTGACGGACGCGGCCGCCGCCGAGCGCTACGGCCTGCTGGCCTTCGCCGTGCAGGAGCTGAAGAAGCGTCCGCAGATCAAGGTGTACCTGGACGCCGGCAACCCGGGCTGGACGCGGGACCGCCCGGCGCTGGCCGAGGCGCTGCGCAAGGCGGGCGTGGGCGTCGCGGACGGCTTCTCGGTGAACGTCGCCAACTTCTACACCACCGACCAGAGCGCCGCGTACGGCTCCGAACTGTCCGCGCTGCTCGGCGGGAAGCCCTTCGTCATCGACACCAGCCGCAACGGCAACGGCCCGCTCAGCAGCGAGGCCTGGTGCAATCCGCCGGGCCGCCGGCTCGGCGAGACGCCCACCGACCGGACCGGCCGCCCCGGGGTCGACGCCTACCTGTGGATCAAGAACCCGGGCGAGTCGGACGGCGACTGCGGCCGGGGCGAACCGCGCGCGGGCACCTTCTGGCTCCCGTACGCGCTGGGGCTGGCCGGGAGCTGACGCCGCCCGGCCGCGGCCGGACCGGGGACGCCCCGGCACGGCCCAGCGCGGCCCCGGACCCGACACGGCACCCGGCCCAGGCGCGGCCCCGGACGGCTCAGCCGGCCGCGCCGAGGAAGCCCTCCCAGCCGCCCGCGGGGGCCTGCCCCACGTTCAGCGTGCGCAGCTTGCGGAGGGTGGACTGGTCCTGCGCCTCCAGCCAGTCCACCAGCTGGCGAAAGGACACCATCCGCACCTCGGGCCGGGCGGCGACCGCCTTGAGGGCCTCCTCGACGGCGTCCATGTAGATCCCGCCGTTCCACTGCTCGAAGTGATTGCCGATGAACAGCGGCGCCCGGTTGCCGTTGTACGCGCGGTCGAAGCCGGCCAGGTAGGCGTCCCGGGCCTGGGTGCGCCACTGCGCGTACTTGGCGGGGTCGCCCTTGGTGCTGCCGGCCGACTGGTTGGCGAGGATGTTGTAGTCCATCGACAGCACCTGGAACGTGTGCCCGGGGAACGGGATGCCCTGCAGCGGGAAGTCCCAGACCTTGCCGTCCTGCACCTTCTGCGGCCAGATCTGCAGCCCGCCGGAGGAGCTGGCGTCGTACCTCCAGCCCAGCTTCGCGGCCGTCGGCAGCAGGGCCTTCTGCCCCTCCAGGCAGGGGGTGCGCCCGCCGATGAGCTCCTTGCGGTAGTCGAAGGGCAGCGGGTCGACGTCGGTGAACCCGGTGTTGGTGCGCCACTGGGTGACGAAGCCGACCGCCTGCTCGATCTCGCTCTCCCAGTCCTCGGGCGACCACTTGTTGACGCCGTTGCCGTCCGGCCGGGTGGAGCAGAAGTGCCCGTTGAAGTGCGTCGCGATCTCGTGCCCGGCCAGCCACGCCCGGCTGATGAGCTTCAGGGTGCCCTTGACCCCGGCGTCCGAGAGATACGGGATGTCGGAGGCGCCGACCGAGTGCTTCGGCGGCCGGTAGAGGTCGGACCTGCTCTTCGGCAGGGTGTAGATGCCGGAGAGGAAGAAGGTCATCGCGGCCTTGTGCTCCTCGGCGAGCCGGAGGAAGCGGGCGAACTGGCCGTCCTCGGTGCCGCCGGCGCCGTCCCAGGAGAACACCACGAACTGCGGCGGGCGCTCGCCCGGCTTGAGCTTCTCGGCCCTGGGCTGGTTCGGCTGGGGGCCGGTGTCGGAGGTGGAGCCGTCCCCGATCGGCCGGGCCGTGGGCGTCCCCTTGACCGGACTGCCGCTCGCGCTGCCGCTGCCGCCGGGGCCGGCCGCGTCGCCGTTCGGGGTGGGGCCGGTGCCCGCCCCGCCGCCTCCGGAGCAGGCCGCCACCGTTCCGAGGGCCGCGGTGGCGGCGGTGGCGGCGAGCACGGTCCTGCGCGAGATGCCGGTCATGGTCTCCCCTGGTGCCGTCGGCCGGATGCCGGATGCCGGGGCGGCCAGGAGTCCCTCGATGCCGCACCGGTCGAAATCGGGCAAATGGACTAATACTTCGCTGTCAGCATGTCATGGGGGCCAAGCGGGAACAAAGCCGCCCGCACCACCCGAACGTCAACACGCCGACGCCCCGCGACCGGGCTGCAACCACCCGCCGGCTGTTGCCGTCCTGTGACGTGCCGCACTCCGGTGGGGGCTGCGCCGGGAACGCGGAAACGCCCCGGCGCGGAGCTGCCGGGGCGTCGGGGCGGGGACGGTCAGAGGGCGGCGAGCCTGCGGTCGCGGCGGACGACCCGGGCGATCGCCGTACTGATCGCGGTCGCCGCGGTGCACGACACCGCGAAGCTCAGCCAGGCGGTGTCGAACCAGTGGCTGTTGAGCCAGCCCAGCGTCACGATGTAGGCCGCCCAGATCAGCGCCGCCAGCGCCGACCAGCGCAGGAAGCGGAACGGACGGGTCGTCGGGGAGTGGCCCATCGCGAGGTCGACCACGGTGCGCCCGGCCGGGACGAAACGGGCGACGACCACCATCGCGGCGACCGCCCGGTTGGTCCTCCCCTCCAGGGCCTGCTGGACCCGGGAGACGGCGGCCGCCAGCTTCGGCCGGTGCTCCAGCCGCCGGTTCACCGCCGGGGCGCCCCGCCGGGCCAGGTGGAGCAGCAGCAGGTCGCCGAGGAAGGAGGCGGTGGCGACGCCGATGGCCAGCAGCACCGGGGCGCCGTCGATCTGCGCGGTGTTCAGCACGGCCAGGATGACCAGGGTGCCGCTGGGCAGGAACGGGAGGAAGGCGTCACCGAGGACGGCGCAGAGCGCCAGGGCGCAGATCCATGACGATCCGACGACTGTTGCGGGGTCCAAGGGTTCCTTCTCCCTCCAGGCTGCCCGGGGGAGCAGGTGGCTGCGGGGACCAACGCTAGCGCCTCGACTTTTCATGCCATGAAGCACCCCGGTATGCCGCACCTCACACCAATGGCGCGAGCCCCTGGAGCGGGGTGCCGCTCCAGGGGCTCGCGGGGATCGGTCGGCGCTGGTCCAGCCCGACGACCTTGCTGGTGGAGTGCGGATCCGGTAGGTGATCCGCTCCTGACCGACAGCCTGCCGGACCCGGACCGCCGACCGCGAGCCCTGGGGCTGGCGACTTCCCGCGATGGCGTGAAGTCGCCACGCGTGTCCGTCCGCTGGCGCAGAGTCATCCGAACGGTCGGTCGGCTTCCGCTCGCGGCGGGCGGGAACGGGCCGGCGAAAAGCGGACGAGCAGGAACGGGCAGGCCGGACCGCCACGCGGGAACGGACGGGTCGGAACGGCCACGCGGGAACAAGCCGCCCCGCGCCGGGGTTGTGGCAACCCGGGTCCAGCCGCCCCGGGTCCAGCCGTTCGCGAGTGCGCCCGGGCACCGTGGCCCCGGGAGCGCGGTGACCGGCCGCGGACGGCAGCGGCCGGCGACCCCCGGAGCCAGTACCCGACAGCGAGCACCCGACGGCCAGGAGGGCAGGCGGCATGACCACCGAGGACCAGCAGGAGTACGGGGACGCCCCGCAGCCCCCGACAGCCGGCAGCGCGACCGCCGTCCGCGGCACGGCCCGGGGCACGGCGCCCGCGCCGCTCTCCGTCCTGGACCTGGCCACCGTCGGCGTCGGCTACAGCCCCGCCGAGGCGCTGGCCGCGACGACCACCCTCGCCCGCAGCGCGGAGGAGTGGGGCTACCACCGCTTCTGGGTGGCGGAGCACCACGGCATGCCCGGCATCGCCAGCTCCACCCCGGCCGTCCTGCTCGCCCACCTGGGCGCCCACACCCGGACGCTGCGGCTCGGCTCGGGCGGCGTGATGCTGCCCAACCACGCGCCGCTGGCGATCGCCGAGCAGTTCGGCCTGCTGGAGGCGCTCCACCCCGGACGGATCGACCTCGGCCTCGGCCGCGCCCCGGGGACCGACCCGGCCACCGCACGGGCGCTGCGCCGCGGCCAGGACGCGGGCGCCGACGACTTCCCGCTGCAGCTCTCCGAGCTGACCCACTTCCTCGACGGCGACTTCCCGGACGGCCACCCCTACGCGCGGCTGACGGCCGTGCCGAAGGGCGACGGCCGGCCGCCGGTGTGGCTGCTCGGCTCCTCGGGCTTCAGCGCCCAGCTGGCCGGCCGGCTCGGCCTCCCGTTCGCCTTCGCGCACCACTTCAGCGCCGACAACACGGTGCCGGCGCTCGACCTCTACCGCTCGTCCTTCCGGCCCTCGGCGGTGCTGAGCGAGCCGTACGCGCTGATCGGGGTCAGCGCCGTCGCGGCGGACGACGAGGCCACGGCCCGGTGGCTCGCCCGGTCGGCGGCCCTGGCGATGATCCGCCTGCGCCGCGGCAACCCCGGTCCGATCCCCACCCCGGCCGAGGCCGAGTCCTACCCCTACAACCCGGGCGAGCTGGCCTACCTCGACGAGTGGTTCGGCAACGTGGTGCTCGGCACCCCCGGCCAGGTCGCGGACGGGCTGGAGGAGCTGCGCAAGCGGACGGGCGCGGACGAGCTGATGGTCACCTCGCACATCCACGGCCACGAGGCGAGGCACCGCTCGTACGGGCTGATCGCGCAGGCGTACGGCCTCACCGGCACGCCCGCCTGACCGGCGGCCCCGGCCGGTCCGGCGACCCCGCCTGACCGGCTGGCCCCGGGGCGGTTCCTGGGGCACCCCCAGGGGCGGCCCTCACTTCCCGGTGCGGCCCTCGCGCAGTATGGCGGCCACCAGCTCGGCCTCGCCGGGCCGGGCGAAGTACCAGCCCTGCGCGGTGTCGCAGCCGGTCAGCCGCAGCCGCTCGGCCTGCGCCGCGCTCTCGATCCCCTCGGCGGTGACGGTCAGGCCGAGCGTGTGGGCGAGCTGGACCATCGCGCCGACGATCTGCTCGTCCGCGTCGCTGCGCCGCGGGCGCCGGTCCGGACGGGCGGGCAGGACGGCCGCCGGGGCCGCACCGCCGTCCGGCCCGGCGCCCGCGGCGAGGGCCGGATGCTCGGCCCGGTCGCCCGGGGCGGGGTCGCGGAAGGCCTCGATGAAGGTGCCGTCGAGCTTCAGCACGTGCACCGGCAGCCGGGAGAGGTAGGCGAGGTTGGAGTAGCCGGTGCCGAAGTCGTCGATCGCGATGCGCACGCCCATGTCGGCCAGGGCCTGGAGCGCCTGCAGCGGGCGGCCGCCGGGCCCGAGCAGCGCGCTCTCGGTGATCTCCAGCTGGAGCAGCCGGGCCGGGAGGCCGGTCCGTTCGAGGACCTGCGCGACATCGGCGACGACGTCGGAGTCCCAGATCTGGCGGGCGGCCAGGTTGACGCTCACGAAGGTCTCGGTGTCCGGGAACTCGGTGAGCCAGCGGTGCGCCTGGCGGCAGGACTCCTCCAGCACCCACCGGCCGAGCGGCACGATCGCGCCGGACTCCTCGGCGAGCGGGATGAAACGGTCCGGCGAGAGCGTCCCGTACCGGGGGTGGCGCCAGCGGACCAGGGCCTCGGCGCCGTGCACGGTGCCGTCGGCCAGGCCCACGAGCGGCTGGTACTCGATGGTGAACTCGCCGCGCTCCAGGGCCGGGCGCAGGGCGGTGGCGAGCAGTTGCCGGGTCAGCTGGTGGGCGCCCCGGTCCGGGTCGTAGAGGGTCCAGCGGGCGCGGCCGTCGGCCTTGGACCAGTACAGCGTCGCATCGGCGTCCTTGACCAGGTCGGTGGGCGTGGTGTCGCGGACGGACCGCTCGACGACGCCGACGCTGGCCGTCACCACCAGCCGGTGGCCGGCCACGTCGAAGGGGCGCTCCAGGGTCCGGACGATCCGGGCGGCCAGCTCGGTGAGCTGCTCGCTGCCGGCGCTGTCGGCGACCAGGACGGCGAACTCGTCGCCGCCCATCCGGGCCACCAGCCGGTCGTCCTCCTCGGAGAAGCCGTGCCGGAGGCGGGCGGCGACGGCGATCAGCAGCTGGTCGCCGATGTGGTGGCCGAGGGTCTCGTTGATCGCGGCGAAGCCGTCCAGGTCGAGGTAGCAGAGGCCGACCCGCCGGTCGCCCGCCGCCGCGCCCGGGCCCGCCGCCGACACCGGCGGGAGGCCCGCACCGAGGCAGGCGGCGTCCAGGCGCTCGAAGAAGAGGGTCCGGTTGGGCAGCCGGGTCAGCGGGTCGTGCAGCGCCTGGTACTCCAGTCGGTCGCCGAGCCGGCGCTGCTCGGTGATGTCCTCGACCATGGCGAGGGTGTAGAGCGGGGTGCCGGAGTCGTCGCGGATCAGCGAGATCGTGACCTTGCCCCAGACCGGGCGCCCGTTGCGGTGCTTGAGCTGCTTCTCCACCCGCAGCCGGTCGCGCTCGCCGCGCAGCAGTTCGCCGTAGAGGCGGTGCGGCAGGTCCTGCGGGTCGATGATGTCGTGGAGGTGGGTGCGGACCAGGTCGGGGACCTCGGAGCCGATCATCTCGGCGAACGCCGGGTTGACCTCGATGATCCGGTCCTCGGCGTCGATCAGCGCCATCCCGATGCCGGCGTCGGCGAAGGCGGCGCGGAAGCGCGACTCGCTGGCGCGCAGGGCCGCCGACAGCTCGTCCGTCCGGTCGCCGGGCAGCAGGGCCGCGCAGCCGGCGCAGTACCGCAGGTCGGCCGCCGCGTCGTCGTGTCCGGCGAGTGCCCCGCCGTCGTGGCCGGCGACCGGACGGGCGGGCAGTACGGTCACGGCGGGCGCCGCGGGGGAGGCCGCGGTCGGGGGGAGCGGGAGGAGGCGGTGGTGGCGGGCCCGGTGGTCCGTCGGCGCACCGTCGTGGTGACGCGGCTCCTCGTGCCGCACGCCCGGGTGGTGTGCGTCGGCCCCCTCGCTCTGGCCCGGCACGGCATGCTCCCGTCCGCTGCTGACGCTGATTCGGCCGGTCGTTCGGGAGTACGGCGGCCGGCTCCGGTACTCCGTCGAGTGCGCCCCTGGCAGACGGGCGTCGCTGCGGCCGATCATAGGACGCGTGGCCGAGGGCCGGTGACAGCCAGTAGGGTGATTCGTCCGCTTTCGGGTCGAGTGCGGTGGAACATGCGGACGCCCCCGGTACGCACCGATCGATGCGTGCCGGGGGCGTGTACGCCGGATGTACGCCCTCTGTGCGAGGGCGCACAACCGTGCGGGGCAGCCGTGGTGACGACCCGTCGGGCCGGAGCGGCGCGAACCGCTCCGGCTGTCCGGGCGTCAGGCCAGCTTGGCCGTCAGGGTGATGGTGGTGCCGGTCAGCGCCTGGCTGACCGGGCAGTTCGCCTTGGCGTCCTCGGCGGCCTTCACGAAGCCGGCCTCGTCCAGGCCGGGCACGGTGCCGACCACGGTCAGGTGGATGCCGGTGATGCCGGTGCCGGGCTGGAAGGTCACGTCGGCCGTGGTCTCCAGCTTGGTGGGCGGGGTGTCCGCGCCGGCCAGGCCGTGCGAGAGGGCCATCGAGAAACAGGCGGAGTGCGCGGCGGCGATGAGCTCCTCGGGGCTGGTCTTGCCGTTCGCCTCCTCGGCGCGGGACGGCCAGGAGACCGGGTACTCGCCGATGCCGGAGGAGGCGAAGGTCACCTGTCCGGTGCCCTGGAGCAGGTTGCCTTCCCACGCGGTGCGTGCGGTACGGGTGGTTGCCACGATCGGTGCCTCCGTTGCTGAGGGACTGCTGATTCGTCACTTCCGGTCATGCGCGCCCCAGCCTACGTGGCCGGGTCGGTGTCGGGCGGCGGCCGGACCGTGCCGTGTCCGGATCGTGGACGGATGGGCCGAACGGTGCGGGGGCCCGCCGGGCGGCCTGTTAAATTTGCCCAGGTCCGACCCCGGCCGCAGGGACCCCGGACGGACGGCGCACGGCGGACGGTGAACGGACGGCGGACGCTTCCCGCAGCGCCCGGACGGCGAGCACGACGGCCCGGGAGCCAGCCGGTCGGGAGCCACCCCGACGAGTCCGACAGCCGTGGAGCCGCCCCAATGACGGATCACCCGACGAACCCCGCCGCCGGCACCGACCTGCCCGGGGGGATCGACGACGCCGTGCGCGCCGAGCTGACCAGCCTGCGCGAGAGCATCGACAACATCGACGCCGCGGTGGTCCACATGCTCGCCGAGCGCTTCAAGGCCACCCAGCGGGTCGGCCGCCTCAAGGCCGAGCACAAGCTGCCCCCGGCCGACCCGGCCCGCGAGCGCGACCAGATCAAGCGGCTGCGGGAGCTGGCCGCGGGCGCGCACCTGGACCCGGTGTTCGCGGAGAAGTTCCTGAACTTCATCATCGCCGAGGTCATCCGGCACCACGAGGCCATCGCCCGCGCCTGAGCCCGGCCCCGCGCCTGAGCCCAGGCCCACGCCTGAGCCCCTCGCCTGAGCCCGGGCCCCCGTCCCGGTGCCGGCCGAGGGACGCCCGGCCGCCGTCCGCCACCGCCGTCGGCCGCTTTCCGGCACCGTCCCCGGCCCGCCCCCGGCACCGTCCCCGGCCCGCCCCCGGCACCACTGCGGCCAGCCCGGCGGGCCGCGGCTGTCGGCCCCGGCTAAAAGTCGGATTTCGTGACGCTTCACGGTTGGCGTAGCGTGCAGGTTCCCCAGCCGGAGAGGTGGCACTGCGACGATGGCGGCGAACCTGTCGGAGACATCGGAGGCAGCGGCCTCGACGGCGGCTCCGGGCACCGGAGGCCGCGCGGCGGCCCGCAGAGCCGCGCGCGGCAGGCGCGCCCGGAGAGCCGGCCGGCGCCACCGCCCGTGGTGGATCGAGATCCCCGTGATGGCCGCGATCGGCCTGCTGGTGGCGCTGGTGATCAAGACCTGCCTGTTCCAGGTGTTCACCATCCCGTCCGGTTCGATGGAGAACACGCTGCGGATCGGCGACCGGGTCGGGGTGAACAAGCTCGCACCGCTGACCGGCTGGGAGCCGGGGCGCGGCGAGCCGGTGGTCTTCAAGGACCCGGGCGGCTGGCTGCCGCCGCAGCCGGTCGACGGCAACGCGCTGACCGGGGCGATCGGCTCCGCGCTGAGCTTCGTCGGACTGGTGCCGCCGAAGGACGACAACTACCTGGTCAAGCGGGTCATCGCGACCGGCGGCCAGACCGTGCAGTGCGCCGGCGACACCCTGACCGTCGACGGGGCGAAGGTGGACGAGCCGTACCTCCACCCCGGCGACGACTCCTGTGCGGGGCTGGACTTCGGGCCGGTGACGGTGCCGAAGGGGTACATCTGGGTCGAGGGCGACCACCGCAGCGACTCCGCCGACTCCCGGTACAACCGCAGCGGCCCGGGCGGCGGCGCGGTGCCGGTGGAGAACGTGGTCGGTCCGGTGTCGGGCGTGGTGTGGCCGCTCAGCCACCTCGACTGGTTCGGCTGGGTCGGCCGCTGACCCCTCCGGCCGCGCCGACTCCTTCGGCCGCGCCGACTCCTTCGGCCGCGCCGAGGTCGTCGGCCGTGCAGAGGTCGCGGGACGGTTCGGACGGGCCCGCGCCGGCCGGCTTGGTCGCCTGGGCGGCGAACGCGCCGGCCAGGACGAGCAGGCCGCCGGCCATCTGCGGCAGGCCCAGGTGCTCGCCGAGCAGGACCCAGGCGAGCACGGTGGCGACGACCGCCTCCAGGTTGGCCACCACTCCCGCGACCGGCGGCGACAGATGCCGGACGGCGATCACGCCGGTGAGGTAGGCCAGCACGGTCGCCACCAGGATCATCCACGCGGCCGGGATCACGGCGGGCAGGCTGTGCCCGTTCATCACGGCCGAGCCGCCGAGCAGGCTCCAGTCCGCCTCCCAGGGGCGGGTGATCGCGGTGAGCACGACCGCGCCGATCAGCAGGCCGTACGCGCTGACGGCGATCGGGTCGACCGGGCGGTCGCCCCGGCTGCCGGCGTCGGCGAGCACGAAGTAGCCGACCTGGCAGCAGGCCGCGCCGAGGGCGAACAGGACGCCGAGCGCGTCGAAGCTCAGCCCGTTCCAGACCTCCACCACGCAGGCCAGGCCGGCGACGGCGACACCGGCGCCGATCGCCGCGCCCCGGCTGATCGGCTTGCGCTGGACGAACCGCACGTAGCCGATGAGCAGCGGCGGGCCGAGGTACTCGATCAGCAGGGCGACGCCGACCGGGATCCGCGAGATGGCGGCGAAGTAGCAGGCCTGGACGCCGGCCACGGCGAGCAGGCCGAAGCCGATGAGCAGGCCGGGGCGGCGCAGCACGGCGTGGCGGTGCCGGTAGGCGAGCGGCAGCAGGATCACGGCCGCGCCGGTGACCCGGAGCCAGACGACGTGCAGGGGGGAGAGCCCGAGCCCGATCAGGGGTTTGGCGGCCGTCCCGGAGCCGCCGAAGGCGAGCGCCGAGACCAGGGCGAGGGTGATTCCGAGCGATCCGGCCCGGGAACGACCGAAATGGGGCTTTGAGCTGTGCACCGACGCATTGTGGCAGTCGTACCGCCGGTTATGTAAGGCGCCATTTCGGCATTCGGTCCTGCCGTTCTGTCCGTTGCCGTGACCACCCGTGACGGCCGTGCCGGGAATCGGATCGGCCGGTCACGGCGTGTCACTACCGGACGGCCTCCACGAGGGCGTCCACGCCGGAGCTGTCGGAGCCGCCGGAGCCGCCCGATCCGCCCGTACCGCCGGTCGGCGGTGTGGTGGACGGCGTGCCGGTCGGCGCCGGCGTCCGGGTGGGCCGGGGCGTGGTGGTTGGCTGCGGCGAGGTGCCGGGCCGGGTGGGCGCGGTGCTCGGCTGCGTGCCGGAGCCGCCGCCCGGGCCGTCCCCGCCCCACGGGGAGCGCCCGCCCGTCCCGCCGGAGCCGGCCGGGGCCTGCGGCGAGGCGCCCGCCGACGGGCCGGTCGGGGTCCCGCTCGGGGCGGCCGGGGTGGCGGAGGGCGTGCCGGTCGGGCCGACCGGCACGTCGGCGCCGGCGGGCAGGTCGGCGGCCGTCCGGAAGTCCGTCACCGGCTGCCCCTTCAGGGCGGCCTTCATGTAGGCGGTCCAGATCTGCGCGGGGTAGTGCCCGCCGGCCGCGCCGTCGACGCCGCCGGTGCCGCTCAGGCTGACCTGCGCCCCGGTGGCCGGGTCCTGGCCGAACAGCGCGACGGCCGTCACCAGCTCGGGCGTGTAGCCGACGAACCAGACCGACTTCTGGTCGTCCGTGGTGCCGGTCTTGCCGGCCGCCGGGCGGCCCAGTGCCTTTGCTCGCCAGCCGGTGCCGCCCGGGTCGCTCACCACGCCCTTCAGCATCGCGGTGACCCGGTCGGCGGTCTGCTCGCTGATCGCCTGGGTGGCCTTGCGGGCCGGCAGGGCCAGCTGCTCGCCCTCGCGCTCCACCGACTGCACCAGCCAGGGCGTGATCTGCCGGCCGCCGTTGTCCAGCGTGGCGTAGACGCCGGCGAGGTCGAGGACGCTCGGGGTGGCGGTGCCCAGCGGGATCGACGGCACGGGGTCGAGCCCGGGGGTGTTGCCGGGCAGGCCGAGCGCGATGCCGGTGTCGCGCACCTTCTGCAGGCCGGTGTCCTGGGCGAGCTGGGCGAAGGCCGAGTTCACCGACCAGTCGGTGGCCTGCTGCAGGGTCACCTGGCCGTAGTCCTTGCCGCCCTCGTTCGGCGGCGCGTACGCGGTGCCCTTGCCGCCGCGGACCTTGCGGCCGCTGGTGCCGTCGTAGACGGTGCGCGGGGTGATCGTCCGGCCGTCCTGGGTCCTGGCCTCGTTCTCCAGGGCCGCCGCCAGGGCGATCGCCTTGAAGGTCGAGCCGGCCTGGTAGTCCCGCCGGGTGGCGTTGTCGATGTAGTGCCGGGTGTAGTCGGTACCGCCGTACAGCGCGACCACCGCGCCGGTCCTCGGGTCCACCGAGACGGCGCCGGCCTGCGCGGCGGCGTCCTTCTTCCGGCTGTCGGGCTTGAGGTTGTCGGTCAGCTGGGACTGCACCGCGTCCTTCAGGGCCTGCTCGCGCCCCGCGTCCACGGTGAGCCGGATGGTGTAGCCGCCCTTGGCGAGCTCCGACTCCTCGATGATCCGGTTGGCGGTCAGGTACTGGGTGGCGGCGTCCACCAGGTAGCCGGCCTGGCCGGACAGGCCCGGGTTGGGCTGCGGGTCGCGGACCTCGGGGAAGGCGGCGGCGGCGCGCTCCTCGGCGGGGAGCCAGCCCTCCTTGACCATGCCGTCCAGCACGTAGTTCCAGCGGTTGACGGCGTTCTGCCGGCCGGCCGCGGTCGCGGTGGCGACGTCGTACGCGCTGGGGGCGTTCAGCAGGGCGGCCAGGTACGCGCCCTGGGCGGCGTCCAGCTCGGACGCGTCGACGCCGAAGTACGCCTGGGCCGCGGCCTGGATGCCGTACGCGCCGCGCCCGTAGTAGGAGGTGTTGAGGTAGCCGGCGAGGATCTCGTCCTTGGAGTCGACGGCGTCCACCTTGATGGCGATGAAGAGCTCCTTGACCTTCCGGGTGACGCTCTGCGTCTGGTCCAGGTAGGTGTTCTTCACGTACTGCTGGGTGATCGTGGAGCCGCCCTGGGTGCCCCGGCCCTTGGCGGTGTTCACGGCCGCGCGGATCATGCCGGGGACGTTGACGGCGCCCTCGTGGTAGAAGTTGCGGTCCTCGGCGGCCAGCGCGGCGTGCCGGGCGGCCGGGGAGATCCGCTCCAGCGGGACGTTCTGCCGGTTGGTCTGGCCGGTCCGGGCGATGACCGAGCCGTCCTGGTAGAGCCAGGTGTTGCTCTGGGCGGTCGCGGCGGCGTGCGCGTCCGGGACCTTCACCACGGCGATGCCGACCGCGAACAGGCCGACGCCGAGCAGCAGCGAGACCGCGAGGCCCAGCAGGGTCAGCCGCCAGGTCGGGACGAGGCGGCGCCAACTGGTGCGCCGGGGTCGCTGGGGGCCGCTCCGGGCGTTACGGGACAAGGCGGCGGCCTTCCTGCGATCGGCGGGCCGGGCGGGCCGCGCGCGGACGGATGGGGTCGGGGGTGCCGGCGGTGCCGGTGTCGTCCCGTGCCGGGAGGTTCGTCCCGTCCTGGGATGTTCGTTCCGCTCCCCGGTCTACTGCGCCGAACGCACCGGACGCCCCGGTCCGCGCCGCGCGGGCGGCGATCGAGACCGACATCACAGGGCATCGCACGCAAAACGGGCATGCGAGGGCGCAAAAATCCGGAGAGCCCCTCGCTGCTGCGAGAGGCTCCCCGGTGTCTGTGCGCCGCCAGGGACTCGAACCCCGGACCCGCTGATTAAGAGTCAGCTGCTCTAACCAACTGAGCTAGCGGCGCCTGCTGACCTGGAGAACAATACACGGTCCCGGGGGGTGCCCCGCACGGTCCCGGACCGGCCCGGTCGGATCGCTGTTCAAAACGGAACGTTTCCGACCGGTTGGGACCTGGTTTGTAGGCCGTTAGGGTGGAAAACGTGCCCAGAACCCGCCCCGTCGTCGCGGCCCTGCTGCTGCTCAGTGCGGTGGCGTACACCGCGTGGGTGCTGGAGGTCGTGCTGAGCACCGGACTCGACCCGGTGCAGGCCTACATCAGCGAACTCGCCGCCGAGAACCAGCCGCTCGGCGGGCTCTTCCGCGCCACCGACCTGGTGGCCGGCCTCGCCGTCCTCGTCGCCGCCGCGATCGCCCTGACCGGCCTGCGCCGGCGCGGGCGGCTCGGCCGGGCGGGCCGCCGCCGCTGGGCGGTCACCGGCTGGGCGGCGCTCGCGCTGTTCGGCGCCGCCACCGCCGCCGACTCCCGGCTGCCGCTCAGCTGCACCCCCACCAGCGACCCCGAGTGCGCGGCCCGCGAGACCGCCGGACTCGTCCCGGCCACCCACGCCGCGCACGCCGTCAGCAGCAGCCTCGCCATGACCGGCGCGCTGCTCGCCCTCGTCACCCTCACCGTGGCGGCCCGCCGCTACGGCTGGTGGCCGCCGGTGCGCCGGTACGGGCCCTGGCTGCTGGGCGCCGAACTGCTGGCCACCACCTGGAGCCTCGCCGCGATCGCCGCCTTCGAGTCCGGCCACGGCACCTGGTCGCTCGGCGCCGGCCAGCGGCTGCAGGTCCTGCTGGTGGCGGTCTGGCTGGCCCTCTTCGCGTACTCCGTCGCCTCCGGGGGCGCCCGCGGCAGCCGCGTCGTCGGGCGGAGCCGGTCCGCCGCCGGACCGGGGGCGGCGACGGTCGCCCCGGTCGGGCCCGGCCGCCTCGACCTCGCCCCGGACCCCGGCGCCCCGCGGGTCCCCGGCCAGCGCGTCCCCGCCGCCGAGAGGCGGGCCTCCGCATGACGGCCGCCACCGCCGCGCCCCGCGGCACCGCCCGCTGCGTACGGATCGACGGCATCCCGCTGCACGTGCGGAGCGAGGGCCGGGGCCCGGTCTGCGTGCTGAGCGGCGGACTCGGCAGCAGCTGGTTCGACTGGGACCTCGTGGTGCCCTTCCTCACCCCGTACCGCACGGTGGTCCGCTTCGACCGGCCCGGCTACGGCCTGAGCGCCCCCGAACCCGCCGGCCGGCCGGTGCAGAGCGCCGCCGGGGAGGCGGCCCGCATCCTCGGCGTGCTGGACGCGCTCGGGCTGCGCGAGCCGGCCACCGTCGCCGGGCACTCGCTGGCCGGCTTCCACGCCGAGGCCTTCGCCCGGCTGTACCCGGAGCGGACGGCCGGCCTGGTGATGCTCGACGGCAGTGTGGAGGCGGCGCCGCGGCCCCGCCCGGCCCCGGCCCTGCGCGACCTCGCGGCCCGGACCGTCGCCGGGGCCGCCACCGCCGTCGCCGTGCCGTACCTGCTCGGGCCCTCGGTGCGCCGCCTGGTGGCCCGGGCCTCGACCGTCCGGCGGGAGGATCTCGCCCCGGCGCCGCTGGTCCGGCACTGCTACCGCACCGGCCGCTCGCTGCGGGCCCTGCTGCGGGAGAACTCCCGCTACCTGGACGTGGCCGCCGAGCTGGACGGGCTGCGGCTGACCGATCCGCTGCCCGCGGGACTGCCGGTCACCGTCCTCGCCGCGGACGACGGCCTCCGCAGCCGGAGCACCCTGGAGTGGCTGGCCGTCCAGCGGGAGCTGGCCCGGCGGCTCGGCGCGGACTTCCGCACCACCGCCCCGGCGGGCCACCTGCTGATGTTCGACCGCCCCGACGCCGTCGCCACGGCCGTGCTCGACACCCGCTGAGTACCACGGGCCCGGGGCGGACGGACCGGGCCGGGAACGCCGGAAGGCCCTCCGCGTACGCGGGGGGGCGTCCGGCTGTCTGTGCGCCGCCAGGGACTCGTCACCCCGACCCGGAGATTAAGTTTCAGGAGCTCGAAGCAAAAGGGCTAG
>NZ_JBSGXP010000090.1:0-26854 GCF_053610105.1 Kitasatospora sp. NPDC054939
GCGTCCCCCCCACCACCCGGGTCGCCGCGGCCACCTTGTAGTCCTCCGGCGTCCCCTGCAGCCTCCCCCCCCGAACCCGCCCCCCCCGCCCCCCCCCCCCCCCCCCGGGAACGGCCACCCGCCCCTCCGGCCCCGGACCTGCTGCCGGGGCCGGAGGCGGCACCCCTCCCCGTCGGCCCGGCCCGTCGGAGCGCCGCCGCCTCCGAATCCAGTGGCCCCCGTACGGCGGGCCCTCCCCGCCCTCCGCGCGATCGAAAGCGATCCACCATGAGCGAAGCCCACGACACGAATCCGGATCCCCGCCCGCCCACCGCCTCGCAGTCCTCCGGCAGCGCCGGCGTGCGGCACGTCTCCAAGCGGTTCGGTGCGGTGCGGGCTCTGGAGGGTGTCACCCTCGACTTCCCGGCCGGCCAGGTCACCGCCCTGATGGGCGAGAACGGCGCCGGCAAGTCCACCCTGTTGAAGATCCTCACCGGCGACCACCAGCCCACCGAGGGCAGCGTCGTCGTCGACGGGCGGGAGATACGCCTCTCCTCGCCGACCGACGCCCGCCGGGCGGGGATCCGGATCATCCCGCAGGAACCGGAGATCATCCCGCACGTCTCCGTCGCCGAGAACGTCTACGCCGGCTCCCTGCCCCGCCGCGCCGGGCGCCGCCTGGACCGCGCCGAACTGGAGCGCCGGATCACCGGCGACCTCAAGCGCCTGGGCTTCGACAAGGTCCTCGACCCGAGCCTGCTCGGCTCCCAGCTGACCCCCGCCCAGCGCCAGCTGGTGGAGATCCTGCGCGCCCTGACCGGCGAGGCGAAGGTCATCGCCTTCGACGAGCCGACCTCCTCGCTGTCCGAGAACGAGGTCGAGGCGCTGTTCGCCCTCATCCGGCGGCTGCGCGACGAGGGCGTGGCCGTCGTCTACGTCTCCCACCGCATGCAGGAGATCTTCCAACTCGCCGACCGGATCGCCGTCCTGCGCGACGGCACGCTCGCCGGCATCCAGGACGCCGCCACCACCACCGAGGGCGAACTGGTGCGCCTGATGGTCGGCCGCGACCTGTCCGCCATGTTCTCCCGCGAGCGGGTCGCCACCGACCGCCTGGTCCTGGACGTGCAGGGGCTGACCACCGACGACGTCACCGGCATCGACCTGCGGATCCATGCCGGCGAAGTGGTGGGCCTGGCCGGCCTGATCGGCGCCGGACGCTCCGAACTCGCCCTCGCCCTGGCCGGCGACCTCCCCGTACACGCCGGCACGGTCACCCTGGACGGGCAGCGCCTGCCCTCCGGCAACCCCGGCGCCGTGATCCGCGCCGGCCTGGGACTGGCCCCCGAGGAGCGCAAGGCCCAGGCCCTGTTCCTGCACCGCTCGATCCGCGACAACACCTCCACCGTCGTCCTGGAGCGCCTGCGCCGCTTCCGCTTCGTCCGCAGGGCGGCCGAGCGTGAGCTGGCGCAGGAGTACACCGACCGGCTGCGGGTGCGCACCCCCTCCATCGAGCACGAGGTGCGCAAGCTGTCGGGCGGCAACCAGCAGAAGGTCGTCCTGGCCCGCTGGCTCGCCCGCAAGCCCAAGGTCCTGATCCTCGACGAGCCGACCCGCGGCATCGACATCGGGGCCAAGGCCGAGATCTACCAGATCATCGCCGACCTGGCGGCCGAGGGCGTCGCCGTCCTGGTCATCTCCTCCGAACTCCCCGAGGTCCTCGGCCTCGCCGACCGGATCGTCGTGATGCAGAACGGCCGCATCACCGGCGAACTCGCCCGCGCCGAAGCCACCGAGGAGGCCGTCCTGCACCTCGCCATGGCCGACGACCTCGCCCCCGCAGCCACCCCTGGAGCATCCGCATGAGCACCACCACCAACACCCCCGCCGGTACGGGAGCGCACCGCACCGCCACCGGGCCGGGCCGCTTCGCCGTCCTGGCCCAGGTGGGCGGGCAGAACCTCAGCCTGGTCGGCGCCCTGGTCGTCGTGCTCGCCCTGTTCGGCGTCCTCAACGACAACTACCTCAGCGTCTCCAACATGCAGGTGATCGCCGAGGCCGCCACCATCACCGGCCTGCTCGCGGTCGTCCAGACCGTCGTCATCATCTGCGGCGGCCTGGACATCTCGGTCGGCTCCCAGGCCGGCGTCGCCTCCGTCATCAGCGCGATGGCCTTCACCACCACCGGCTCCAACGCCTACCTCGGCATGGCCGCCGCCATCGGCGTCGGCCTGCTGATCGGCGTCCTCAACGGCGTCATCATCGTCTACGGCCGGGTCAACCCCACCATCGCCACCCTCGCCGGCCTCGCCGCCTACAAGGGCATCGCCCAGCTCGTCTCCGACGGCCGCGCCCAGGGCTACGTCCTCAACAACGACGTGTTCGTCTTCCTGGGCCGCGGCAAGATCGCCGGCCTGCCCGTCATGGTCTGGATCCTCATCCTCACCTCCCTCGCCGTCCACCTGCTCCTCAAGTACACCGACATCGGCCGCAACCTGTACGCGATCGGCGGCAACGACACCGCCGCCCGCCTGGCCGGCATCAGCATCAACAAGTACCTGATCTCCGTCTACGCCCTGATCGGCATCGTCGCCGCCGTCGCGGGCATCCTGCTCACCGCCCGCACCGGCTCCGGACAGCCCGTCTCCGGCAGCGAGGGCCTCGAACTCAAGGCCATCACCGCCGCCGCCCTCGGCGGCGCGGCCCTCAAGGGCGGCAAGGGCGGCATCGGCGGCACCCTGCTCGCCGTCGCACTCCTCGGCGCCCTGGAGAACGGCCTCACCGTCCAGGGCATCAACTCCTTCTGGCAGAACGTCGCCCAGGGCGCCCTGCTCGTCGTCGCCGTCGTCATCCAGCAGCGCCGCAGCGGCGAACGCGCCATCGGCCTGCCGGCCTGACGGCCCCCGTACCGGCGGAGGTCGCTGAGGGTCGACCGTGCCGCCGACGACTGCCGGGCCCCGCGGGGCCCGGCAGTCGCACGTCCGCCTCCAGGCCCCGGAGGCGTCACCGCCCGGGAGGACCGGGGTCCGGAACCCGCTCCGGACGGCGCGGCGGGGCCCGGAACGGCCGGGGTGCCCGTGGCGTCCGGGGCGGTCGTACACGGCCGGATCCGGCACCCGTTCCGGCCTCCGGTGCCAGCGCGTTCGACGTCCGATCCCCCGTTCGATCGCCCCCGTCGAATCCGTTGACGCTCCGCGGGCGGCGCCGTTATGGTCACGCCCCATGGATGCCGACCAACCGGTCGGGCAGGTGTCCGGGGACCGGCCCCGCCCTGGCCAGCGCCCCTCGGCTCCACCAGGACAGGACCCGCCGCAGTCCCGCCTGTCCTGACAACCCTCCCCTCCTGTCACCGAGTTCGCGCCGGGCCCGACGGTCGCCGTACCCCGATCCGACGCGACCCGGACCGTTCCGGTGGGTCGGAGGGCTCCCGCTCCGCAAGGGATGAACCGTTGACCAGACTTCCGCTGTCCGGACCTGCCGCCCAGGCCCCGGACGCGCCCGCGACCCCCGCCCAGGCCGCCCGGCCGCTCGGCGGCACGGCCGTCCGGCTGCCCGTCCTGGGCCTGGCGTGCCTGCTCCTGCTGCCCGGCTGCTGGCCCGCCGGGTCGGGCTCGGACTCGACCCTCACCGTCACCATCGGCCTCGACGCGCCGCTGAGCGGCGAACTCGCCGAACTCGGTCAGGGCGTCCGGCACTCGGCGGACCTCGCCATCGCCCGGGCGAACGAGAAGAAGACGGTGCCCGGCGTGCGCTTCCGGCTCGACGCGAGGGACGACCGGGCCGACGACCAGGTCGCGCGGACCAACGGCGAGGCCTTCGCCGCCGACCCCGACGTGGTCGGCGTGGTCGGCCCGCTGACCTCCTCCAGCGCACTCACCATGGCCCCCGTGCTCGCCCGGGCCGGGCTCGCGGAGATCTCCCCGTCCAACACCGCACCCGCCCTGACCTGGGGCCCGGACTACCGCGCCAACGGCAAGAAGCGCCAGTACGCCACCTACTTCCGCACCGTCACCACCGACGCCGTCCAGGGCCCGCTGATCGCCCGCTACGCCCGCAGCAAGCTCAACGCGGCCAAGGCCGCGGTGGTCAGCGACACCAAGGTGTACGGCGCCAACCTGGCCGCCGAGTTCGCCGGGGCCTTCGAGGCGGCCGGCGGCAAGGTGGTGCTGAAGGCCACCGTGGAGCCCGGCGCCACCGACCACACCAAGCTGGTCGCCCAGATCGCCGCCGCCAAGCCCGACATCGTCTACTTCGGTGGCCAGCACCCCGAGGGCGGCCCGCTCTCCGCGCAGCTCAAGGCGGCCGGGGTGAAGGTCCCGGTGGCCGGCGGCGACGGGCTGCACACCGACGGGTACGTGAAGGCCGCCGGCGCGGGAGCCAACGGGGACATCGCCAGCCAGCCCGGCATCTCGGTCGAGGGCCTGGCCTCCGCCCAGACCTACCTCGACGCCTACCGGGTGGCCGGCCACCCGGAGGAGCCCGGACCGTTCGGCGCCTACGCCTACGACTCGACCTGGGCGCTGATCGAGGCGGTCGGCCGGGCCCGGCACGGCGAGGGCTCCAAGCCCACCGGCGACCAGCTGCGCAAGGCCGTCGCCGAGGCGCTGCAGCAGGTGAACTTCTTCGGCGTCACGGGCGACGTCTCCTTCGACGAGTTCGGGGACACCCGCAACCAGATGTCCTCCATCCACCAGGTCCAGGGCGGTTCCTGGAAGCCGGTCGTCCCGCTCGCCCGGCTGCGCGACTTCTGACCGGCCGGCCCGGCCGCGTCCCGCCGGGTCCTCGGTCCTCGGTCCTCGGCTTCTCGGGTCCGGCGGGTTCTCGGGTCGCCCTCCGGCGGGGCTGCCGGGTCGCCCGGGGCCGCCGGGTCGGGTGTGGGTCCGAGGTGGCTGGGTAGTGTCCAACTTTCGTGCCCCGGTTGGTCGGTGCATGCCGAGCGGGGTCGGGCTGGTCGCTACGAAGGGTGTGGTTCGGATGCGTGCTGCGGTGTACCACGGCAAGGGTGACGTACGGGTCCAGGATTGGCCGGACCCGCCGGCACCCGGGGCGGGCCACCTGCAGTTGGACCTGATACGGGCGAGCATCTGCGGGACGGACGTGGACGAGTTCGTCTCGGGCCCCCATCTGATCCCGTTCGCCGCACCCCATGCGGGGAGCGGGCTGACGGGCCCCCTGGTGCTCGGACACGAGATGGTCGGCCGGGTGGCGGCCGTCGGCGAGGGCGTGACCGGTTTCGCCGTCGGCGACCTGGTCGTCCCGGGCTCCGGGGTGTCCTGCGGGGAGTGCCGCTACTGCCTCGCGGGCCGGACCAACCTCTGCGCGGGCTACTACACCCTGGGGCTGCACGCCGACGGCGGCCTCGCCGAGCGGGTCAACGTCCCCGCGCGGATCACCCGTTCCGCCGGGACCTGCCCGCCGGACGTGGCGGTGATGGCCCAGCCGCTGGCCGTGGCCCTGCACGCCGTACGCGGCATCGGTGCCGAACCCGGGGAGGCCGTCGCCGTCATCGGCCTCGGCGGGATCGGTTCGCTGGCCGTCGCCGCCTGCACGGCCTGGGGCATCGACACGATCGCCGTCGACGTCTCGCCCGCCCGCCTCAGGACCGCCGAGCAGTTCGGGGCCCGGGTCCTCGTCGACGCCTCCCGCGAGGACGCCGCGGCCGCCATCCGCCGGGCCACCGGGGGCGCGGGCGCCGAGGTGGTCGTGGAGACCTCCGGCGTGCCCCAGGGCCTGCGGACGGCGATGTCCGCGGTCGCCCGCGGCGGCCACATCCGGCTGGTCGGCCTGCACCGCGACCCCTCGCCGCTGGACCTGACCCGGCTGGTGCTGGAGGAGATGCGGATCTCGACCTCCAAGGTGCACATCTGCGACCAGGACCTGCCCGAGGCGCTGGCCATGCTCGCCGAGCACCCGCACATCGCGACCGCCTCGGTCGACTCGGTCGTCGACCTGGCCGACGTGGTCCCGGCCGGCCTGGCCCGGATGGCCGCGGGCGAGGCGGCCGGCAAGATCGTCGTCAGCATCTGAACCCGCGCTCCCCGGCCCCGGTGCCCGCCGCCCCCCCGGCGGCGGGCACCGGGGCCCAGCGGGTCCACCCCGGGGTTGCGGAGGGCACCCGGTACCGTCCGGGGGCCCGCCGTCCGTCGGATCCACGGACGCCGGGCTCCCGGACGGTGCCCGTTCGGGTCCGCCGGTCCGGTCAACTCCCCAGCAGGCGTTCGATGATGTCGGTCGCCGACGCGTCCGGGTCGGTGTCCGCGACGGCGCACCGCACGTCGAACGCGGCATCCCCGGCCCGGGCCAGCGCCGCGGCGTCCCGACCCCGGTCGAGGAAGCGCGACCGTCCGGGCGCGAGGTGCATCGCCACCGGCTCGCCGTCCCAGTCGCCGGTGACCGTCACCAGCCCCCCGTCGTCCCCGGCCAGGAAGCCGGCCAGTCCGCGCAGGACGGTGAACCCCCACACCAGCGACGGGAGCCGGACGTCGACCCGGGTGTCGATGTCGACCGTCAGCGCGCCGCTGCCCTCGTCGTACCCGAGGGCCAACCCGCCGTCCTCGTCGAGTCCGCGCCACAGTCCCGCGTAGTCGCCGTCGAGCCAGCGGTCGCACACGCCGGCGGCGGCGGCCAGCTCCGCGCGGTCGCCCAACCCGGCCCAGTCCTCCACCGGCCACGCCGAGGCCGGCACCACCGGCGCCCGCAGGTACGCCCGAAGGCGCGGCACGGCGACGGTGACCGCCGCCGCCACGGTGAGGTTCTGGGACATGCCGTACCTCCGCTGCTCCCCGGTGCCCGGGTGGCACCCTCCGCGGAGGGTAGCGGGCACCTCGGACGCCGGGGTCGCCGCCCGGGGCGGCGGGCCGTGTCGGTGGCGCCGGTTACGTTGGGGTCCTCGATGGGCCGGACGGATGTCGTGAGGGACTCGCGGCCATGGGGGGTGGGAAGGCTCCCGGCGCCTGCTCGGAGCCCGATCGCCGCCGTGCCCCACCCCCCACCTCCTCCCGGCTGTACGGCGGGCGCCGGCGCCGCGGTCAGGAGGCGGCGTCGAGCGTGGGGTAGTCGGTGTAGCCGCGGTGGTCGCCGCCGTAGAAGGTGGACCGGTCGGCCGGGTTGTAGGGGCCGCCGTACCGGACCCGGGCGGGCAGGTCGGGGTTGGCCAGCCACAGTTCGCCCAGGGCGACGGCGTCGGCCACACCCTCCTCCAGGGCCCGCGCGCCGATCTCGGGCGTGCCGGGGAAGGAGTCCGCGTCCGGGTGCGGGCAGAGCAGCAGGACCCCGGGCCACTCGGCGCGCAGCTGCCGGGTGAGGTCCCGGGTGAGGATCTCGACGATGTGCAGGTAGGCGAGCGGGGTCGGCGCCAGGGCCTGCAGCAGGGCGGTGTAGAGGCCGGCGGTGTCGCTCTCGGTGCCCTGCATGCCGTTGAACTCGATCCCGGGGGACAGCCGCAGACCCACCCGCTCGGGCCCGATCGCCTCGGCGACGGCGGCCACCACCTCCAGCGTGAGGCGGATCCGTCCGGCGACCGGGCCGCCGTACCCGTCGGTGCGGTGGTTGGTGCCCTCCGCCAGGAACTGGTGCAGCAGGAAGCCGTTGGCGCCGTGCACCTCGACCCCGTCGAAGCCGGCCTCGATCGCGTGGCGCGCGGCGGTGGCGAAGTCGGCGATCGTGCGGGCGATGTCCTCGGCGTCCATCGCTCGGGGCACCGGGTGGTCGAGCATGCCGTCGGGGGTGTACAGCTGCTGCCCGGAGGCGATGGGGGAGGGCGCCAGCGGCAGTGCGCCGTCGGCGTACAGGCTGGGGTGGCCGATCCGGCCGCAGTGGACGAGCTGCGCGAAGATCCGCCCGCCCGCGGCGTGCACGGCGCCGGTGACCGCCCGCCAGGCCTCGACCTGGCCGGCGGTCCAGAGGCCGGGGGTGAGGCCGTAGCCGAGGCCGATCTCGTTGATCCCGGTGGCCTCGGAGACGATCAGGCCGGCTCCGGCGCGCTGGGCGTAGTAGTCGGCGGCGAGCGGGGAGATCCGGCCGCCGTCCTGGACCCGGTTGCGGGTCATCGGGGCCATCACCAGGCGGTTGGGCAGCTCCAGCTTGCCGACGGCCAGCGGCGTGAAGTATCCGGTCATCTCGTTCGTCCTCGCTCGTGGGAAGGCGCCCTGCGCTCCGGCGGCGGCCGGTGCGGACCGGGCCGGCGCGATCAGGGCGATGCACCTCAACGATGGGGCCCGGACGGCGAGTCGATCAACGCGTGCCGCGGCAACGACTGTTGACCTGTGGTCAAGGACGCCCTGGTCAGGCGCGGTGGAACGGCGATCGTGGGCGGCCCGGACCACGATGCGGCATGATCGTGTCCGGAGATTCAAGGATGGGGGAGTCCGGGGATGGAACGCGCGGAGATGGAGATCTTCCTGACGCTCTGCGAGGAACTGCACTTCGGTCGTACCGCCGACCGCCTGTACGTGACCACCGGGCTGGTCAGCAAGACGGTGAAGCGGATCGAGCGCCGGATCGGCGCCCCGCTGTTCGAGCGCACGTCCCGCCGTGTGGAGCTGACCGACGTCGGGCGCCGCCTGCACGACGACCTCAGGCCGCTGTACGACGGCATCAGGCGCGCCCTGCTCCGGGCGGAGCGCGCCGCGGGCAGTGTCAGCGGCACCCTCACGGTGGGCTTCATGGGGGCCCAGGGCGGCCGGGTCGTCCACGCGGCCCGCGAGGTATTCGAGCAGCGCAACCCGCACTGCGCCGTGCGGGTCGTCGAGACGCAGCTGCACCAGCACGTGGCGCAGCTGCGGGACGAGAGCGCCGACCTGCTGCTGATCACGCTGCCGGTCGAGGAGCCGGACCTGACGGTCGGCGCGGTCGTCACGCGCGGCGGCCGCTACGTCTGTCTGGCGGCCGACCACCGCCTCGCCGACCGGGAGGAGGTGCGGCTGGACGACCTGGCGGGCGAGTGCTTCATCGGGTTGCCGGCGTCGGTGCCGGCCTACTGGGTGGACTACCACCTGCCCCGCCGTACCCCGGGCGGGCTGGCCGTCGAGCGGTACGCGGAGCCCTGCACCACGTATGCGGAGGCGGTGGCGCTGGTGGCGGCGGGCCGGGCGGTGGTCCCGGGCGACGGGCAGCTGTTGCTGCTCTACGGGCGGCCCGACATCCGGATCGTGCGGTTGGTCGACGCGTCGCCGGTGGAACACGGCCTGGTGTGGCGTACCTGCGACGACACGGACGAGCGGGTGCGGGCCTTCGCGGACGTGGTCCTGGAGGTCTCGCCCGCGCTGTCCCCGCCCGGCGTGGTGCCGGTCGCCCGTACCTGCCGTCCGGTCGCCGGGGCGGTCTGAGCACCTGGCGGTCACCCCGTGTGGCCGCCCGACCGGGCGCTGCGCGGCGTGTCGCCCTCACCGGCCGTCAGCTGTCACCGTGCGTGACGGAGCCTCGGGTCGATGCCAACTGCCGACCACCGGAACGGGGTTGCACGAATCGGGCGGTATTCGTACATTTGTGGTAGCCGACACTTCCGGCGCTCCCACCTGTCCAGCTCCACCTGTCCAGCCGCGACCCCCGCCCGGCCGACCCGACACCAGGCCGAGGACGGGGGCGACGGTGCACTGCGGTCCCGGCCCCGGGTTCTGTTCGGCCGGGGACCCGCGGGGGGCCAGCCCACCCGTCCGACGACGCGCGATCGCGAGGATCCCAGTCGTGCCGCCGCCCGTGCCCCGGGCGCGCCACGGCGCCGCGCCGCAGCGGCATGCCCCGGCGCGGTTCCCGGCGGACGGAGAGGCGGGCCGCAGCCATGGCCAAGATCAAGGTGTTGCTGGAGATCGAACCACCGCAGACCGAGCAGCCCGCGGGGTTCTCGGCCTTCCGGGAGGCGGTGGCCGCGGAGGCGTCGGCCTTCGACCAGGCGGGCCCCGCGTTCGACCTGGTGGCCGGACTCGGCGTCGAACCGGACGAGAACTTCGTGGTCGTGCCGATGTTCAGCACGCCCCGCGAGGGCGAGGCGGAACCGGACGAGCCGCTGCGCGCCCTACGGGAGTTCGCGGTGCCGGAGACCAACCCCGACCTCGTGCCCACCTCGGTGGTGCTGCCCGTCGAGGTCGCCCCCGCCCGCCTCGCGGAGCTGCGCGAGCGCGAGGGCGTCACGGTGTGGGCCAACTCCCCGCTCCACCTGTTCGACCCCGCGGACGGCCAGGACACCGGCGGGAGCGGCACCGACACCGGGGCCGGCACGCTGGACCTCGCCCGCTCACGGGTCGGACTGGACTGCCGGCCCTTCCGCGCCGGCGTCACCGTCGACACGATCCGGGACCTCCTCGGCGTCGCCCGGCCGTGGCTGGACGGATTCCGCGGACAGAACATCGTGGTCGGCATCATCGACGAGGGCGTCAACGGCCAGGTCTACCCGGTCACCGGCGGCTTCGTCCGGGCGGGTTCCGGCGCCCCGCCCGGCGCGGCCCCGATCACCAGCCACGGCTCGATGTGCGCCGCCGACATCCTCGTCGCCGCACCCGCGGCCAGGCTGTACGACTACCCGTTCCTCGGGCGGCCCGACTCCGGCGGGGCGCTGACGATGTTCCAGGCGGTCCTGGAACACCGAAGGCTCGACGGCACCCCGCACCTGACCAACAACAGCTACGGCTTCGTCAGTGTCCCGCGCCGCGAACTCGCCCCGAGGAGCGAGATCTGGGACCTCAACCACCCGCTGCACCGCAAGGTGCGCGAGGTCGTGGCCTCCGGTGCGCCCGCCTTCTTCGCGGCCGGAAACTGCGGCGTCCAGTGCCCGAGCATCAACTGCGACCGCAGCGGGACCGGCCCCGGACGCTCCATCCACGCCTCCAACAGCCTGGCCGAGGTGATCACGGTGGCGGCGGTCAACAGCCGCCAGGAGCGGATCGGCTACTCCTCGCAGGGCCCGGGCATGTTCGAGAGCCAGAAGCCGGACCTCGCCTCGTACTCGCACCTGCTCGGCAACTTCGGCCCCGGCCGCCCCGGCGGTGTGCCGGCACCCCCGAAATCGCCCTTCGACAACGGGACGTCGGCGGCCGCCCCGGTCGCGGCGGGCGTCGGCGCGCTGCTGCTCTCCGCGTTCCCCGGGCTGACCCCGGCGGAACTGCGCGAGGCCCTGCTGGCCGGGCTGATCAACCCGACCGGCAAACAGTGGGATCCCGGCTACGGGCGTGGCATCGTGAACGCCGCGGCCTCGTACTCGTTCCTGCTGCGCAAGCCCTGACCGCACGGCCGGACGCCGGAACGGGCGTCCGGCCGATCGACCGAGCGGCCCCGGGAGGGCATCCGTGAAGTGGCTCCTGACCGTGCCGGCCGGCACCGACCCCGGCGACCTGGCCACCCGGCTGGCCGCCGTCGGCGCGACCCTGCTGGACGCCGACCCGGTGCCGCTCGGCGACGACGAACTGGTACTCCAGGCCGAGGGGCCGGACGACCTGCCCGCGCGGATCGCCCGGCTCGGCCTCCCGATCAAGGTCAACCCCAGCTCCGGCTTCGACCTGGGCGCCCAACCCCTCTGAGGGCCCGTCGCCGCCCGCCTGTACGGTCCCGGCACGCCCGAGGCCTTCACCGCCCTCCGCTCCCAGCACACCCGCCGCGCCCCGCGCCGCCCGGCCGCCGCCCGCGCCCGAGCCCGGTCCGCCCTGGAGCCGCCCGCGCGCCCCCTGGCCCTCGGGGGCCGCCACTCCTAGGGTGGCGCCCATGACAGACCGGGACCGCCGACCCCGGCGGCGCACCGTCCTGGCCCTCGGCACGGGACTGGCCCTGGCCGGCACCGCGCTCGGCCCCGCGAAGGCGGGCCCGCGGGCCGCCGCCCCCGACTGGACGGCCCTGGCGGCCGGCCTGGACGGCACCCTGCTGCGCCCCGACTCCGCCGGCTACGAGGGCGCCCGCCTGCCGCACAACCTGCGCCACGCGGACCGGGCCCGCCCCGAGGCGATCGCCCGGTGCGCCGGCACCGCGGACGTCGCCGAGTGCGTGCGCTTCGCCCGCCGCCACGGCATCCGCTTCGCGGTCCGCAGCGGCGGGCACTGCTACGCGGGCTGGTCCACCGATACCCCGCTGGTCGTCGACCTGGCCGGGTTGAACGCCGTCCGGGTCGACGGCGACCGGGCCGAACTCGGGCCCGGCACCCCGCTGATGACCGCGTACGCCGAACTCGCCCGGCACGGCGTGACGGTACCGGCCGGCAGCTGCCCCACCGTGGGCCTGGCCGGCCTCGCGCTCGGCGGCGGACACGGCGTCACCAGCCGGGCGTACGGCCTGACCTGCGACAGCCTGACCGGCGCGGAGGTGGTGCTGGCGAGCGGGCGGGTGGTGCAGTGCGACGCCGAGCGCGAACCCGACCTGTTCTGGGCCCTGCGCGGCGCCGGGAACGGCAACTTCGGCATCGTCACCGCGCTGCGCTTCCGCACCTACCCGGCGGCCGACTGCACGATCTTCCGCTACTCCTGGGCCCTCCCGGACGCCGCGAACGCGTTCGACCGGTGGCAGCGCTGGGCCTTCGCCGCCCCGGACCGCCTCTGGTCCAACTTCCACGTCTGGGCCCGCCCCTCCGGCGGTTCGGTGGACGCGGGCGGCGTCCTGCTCGGCGACGCCGACGAGCTGCGCACCCTGGTCGCCCCGCTGCTGCGGAGCACCGGCCGGACCACCTCCGAGGCCGTGGCGACCCGGCCGTACCTGGAGTCGATGCTCGCCTACACGGGCTGCCGGGACGTCGAGAGCTGCCTGCGCGGGGGCTCCCAGGCGTTCGCCGCCGCCTCGCACTTCTTCGACGGCTTCCTGCCGCCGGAGGCGGTCACCGACCTGCTGCGCTTCGCCGACCGGCGCGACCCGGCCGCCGGCGTGGTCTCCTTCACCGCCCTCGGCGGGGCCGTCAACCGGGTGCCGGCCGGGGCCACCGCCTTCCGCCACCGCGACTCCACCCTGCTCTCCCAGTACTACGCCGGCTGGTCCGCCGCCGCGCCGCCCGAACCGGGCACCCGCTGGGTGGCCGACGCCCACGGCGTCCTCGCCCGGCACGCCAACGGCCACGCGTACCAGAACTACCGCGATCCGGCGCTGGCCGACTGGCGCACCGCCTACTACGGGGAGCACCTCCCGCGGCTGGAGCGGATCAAGGCGGTGTACGACCCGGACCGGGTGTTCGACTTCCCCCAGGCGATCTGACGGGCGACCGGGCCGCGCGCCCCGGGGCCGGTCGGCCGCCGCCCTCCGGCCTGGCATGTTCGCGCCCGAAAAGTTGCAGGTCACAGCCCCTTTCGCGGCCACCCGCAGGGGTCTAGCATTCCCGGCACGGCAGCCCCACCACGGACCACCCGGGCTGCCGAGCAGACGGTCGCGCGCCCCCGGGCGCGGCCGAAGCCTCCCGGCCGGGATCCTGCGGCACGCCCCCCTCGTCCCAGGAGCCCGGCCGGCTGCGCCACCGCCCACCGCCCACCGCCCACCGCTCACCGCCCGCGGACCGGGCGCGCCGAAGGGCGCGCAGCCCGCCGGACGACCGCGGGCCGCGGGCCGGGTGCAGGTCCTCCGGGGCCGAGCCGGCCGGGCGGAAATTCGGTCGAGACCCGCCCGCCCCGCTGTTACGGTGGGCGCATGGCTTTCCTCTTCTTCGTCTGAGTCCGGGCAACGGCCGCCGCCGTATCCGCCGCCCGTCGACCCTTCGCATCCACGAGGAAAGCCCCCATGCGCGAACGCGCCCGTTCCGCCGTACCCGCTGCCGTCGCGCAGCTGGCCGTCAGGGACGTCACCAAGTCCTACGGCACCCGGACCGTCCTCGACCAGGTCACCTTCACCGTCCGGCCGGGCGAGAAGGCCGCCGTCGTCGGTGAGAACGGCTCCGGCAAGTCCACCCTGCTGCGGCTGCTCGCCGCCGCCGAGCGCCCCGACACCGGGGAGGTCACCGCCCGGTTCCCCGGCGGTACCGGCCACCTCGCCCAGAGCCTCGACCTCGACCCGCGGTGCACCGTGCAGGACGCCGTCGACCTCGCGCTCGCCGACCTGCGCGACCTGGAACGCCGGCTGCGCGCCGCCGAGGAGCGCCTCGGCGAGGCGTCCGAGGACGAACTCCTCGCCTACGGGGAGCTGGTGACCGCGTACGAGGACCGCGACGGGTACCGGGCCGACGCCCGCGTGGACGCCGCCCTGCACGCCCTCGGGCTCGTCGCGATCACCCGCGACCGGCTGCTCGGCTCGCTCTCCGGCGGCGAGCAGTCCCGCCTCGCCCTCGCCTGCGTGCTCGCCGCCGCGCCCGAACTGCTCCTCCTGGACGAGCCGACCAACCACCTCGACGCGCCCGCCGTCCAGTGGCTGGAGGAGCAGCTGCGGGCCCACCGCGGCACCGTCGTCGCGGTCACCCACGACCGCGGCTTCCTGGAGCGCATCGCCACCACGATCCTGGAGGTCGACCGGGAGGCGCGCACCGTCCACCGGTACGGCGACGGCTGGTCCGGCTACCGCGCCGCGAAGGCCGCCGCCCGCCGCCGCGCCGAGCAGGAGCACGCCGAATGGTGCGCGGAACTGGCCCGCACCGAGGAGCTCCTGGAGGCCGCCGGCCGTCGGCTGGCCACCACCGGCCGGGACCCGCGGGAGGGGTTCGGCAAGCACCGCCGCTCGCACGAGGCCAAGCTCGGCGGCCAGGTGCGAGCCGTCCGCGAACGCGTCGCCCGGTTGCGGCGCGACCCGGTCCCGGCCCCGCCCGAGCCGTTGCGCTTCACGGCCGCCCTGCCCCCGGCCCCCGACGGGCGGCCCGCCGGCGGCCCGCCCGCCGGGGCGCCGCTCGCCGAGCTGGACGGGGTGAGGGTCGGCGAGCGCCTGTACCTGGAAGGGCTGCTGGCGATCGGCGCCGGCCGGCGGCTGCTGGTCACCGGCGACAACGGCGCGGGCAAGACGACCCTGCTGCGCGTCCTGGCCGGCGATCTGCAGCCCGATGCGGGAACGGTGCGCCTCCCCGCCCGGATCGGCTACCTGGCGCAGGAGCTGCCCGCCCGCTCCACCCGGCTGCCGTTGCTCGCCGCCTTCGCGGCCGGCCGGCCCGGGCTCCCGGAGGAGCATGCCGAGCAGCTGCTCGCCCTCGGCCTGTTCCGCGCGGAGGACCTGGCCGTCCCGGTCGCGGCGCTCTCCGCGGGCCAGCAGCGCCGCCTCCAGCTCGCCCGCCTGGTCACCCGGCCCGCCGATCTGCTCGTCCTCGACGAGCCGACCAACCACCTCGCGCTCGACCTGGTCGAGGACCTGGAGGCCGCCCTCGCCGACTACCCGGGCGCCGTGGTCGCGGTCTCCCACGACCGGGCCTTCCGCGGCCGCTTCCCCGGCGAGCGCCTCGCCCTCCGGGCCGGCCGCCGCTGCTGAGGGCGGCCGGCGGCGGAGGCGGCCCGCGGGCCGATCGTGGACGTCCTCCCCGCGCGGCCCGAGCGGATCGAACCGCCGTGCGAACCGGCCGTCCCGGCGGCCCCGGCGGCCCCGGCGCGACCGGCGGACGCGCGGGTCAGTGCGTCGGGCGGCCCGGCACCCAGAGCGGGGCCCGGCCGTCGCCCGGCATGTGCCGGGCCGCCCCGTCCTCCAGCAGTCGGTCGGCCCGCGCCGGGTCGCCGTCCGCCAGCTCCGCGAGCGCGCCCGCGGCGGTACGCGCACAGCAGAGCAGCAGGGCCAGGGTGTCCTGGCGGTGGTGGTGCTCGCGGACGTACGCCTCGTGGCGCTCGGTGATCCGCTCCTCCTCGCGCTCCCGCTCGTTCGGCCCCTCGGCGGTCAGCGCGCGGATGCCGTGCCAGAGCAGGGCCAGGGCGGCGGGCTCGGCCGGGTGCGGCGTCCACTCGCGTTCGGCCCGCTCGCGCGCCGCGGCCGAGGTGCGTCCCAGCCACTCCAGGGCGTCCGGCCCGCTGTCCCCGCGCGCCGTGAGGACCAGCCCGGCGGCCCGTACGGCGAGCGACCGCAGCACCGCGTCCGCCGGGACGCGCAGCCCCGACGCCGTCCGGCTGCCGAATGCCAGCCAGGCGTCCGCGAACGACGCCGCGCGCAGCTGCCAGAGCCAGCCCCGCGACTCGCCCGTCGAGCCCGTCGAGCCGGCCCCGCCCGGCGACCGGTCGGCCTCCCGGTCCGCCGTGCCGTCCGCGGCCAGCCGCAGCAGTCCCGCGGCGGCCAGGTGCACCGCGTCCGCGTCCAGCCCGACAGCCGTCAGCCGTCCGTTCCTCATCCCGCACCCCCCGCTGCGCCCCACCCTCGTGACGTGCACAGTTCACCACATCCGGGCGCGGACGAACAGGTCGGGCCGGGTCGGACGGGTGTGGCGAGGATCGCACCGGGGCCCGCCCGGCACCACCGGCGTACGCGGTCGGCGGCGGCCGTTCGGGGGATGTTCGGCGGGCCCCCGAGTGTCGGCTCCGGCGCCGGGTGTGCGGTTCCGGAGAGTGGCGTGGTCGTCCGGCGCGGGGCCGGCCCGAGTGGGGGAGTGGGCCGTGGCCCGAGGCACCGACGCGCCGCAGGGCACCGACGCGCAGGACGGCGCGTACTCCCCGAAGCGGTGGACCGCGCTCACCGGCATGTGCGTGGCGGCGGGCACGGTGTGGCTGTCGTTCGCGGACTTCGGCGTCGCCGTGCCGACGATCTCGAAGGAGATGGCGGTCTCGCTGCCCCAGCTGCAGTGGGCGAACAACGCCTTCAGCCTCTCCACCGGCGCCCTGGTGCTGGCGGCCGGCCGACTGGGCGACGTGTACGGGCGCAAGCGCCTCCTGGAGATCGGCCTGGTGGTCCTGGGCGTCGTCGCGCTGGCCGCCGCCTTCGCGCAGGGCGTCAACGGCATGATCATCGGCCGGGCGGCGATGGGCGTCGGCGCGGCGCTGATCCTGCCCGCCACCCTGGCGCTGATCCCGCCGATGTTCCCGCCCGAGGAGCAGCCGCGGGCTTTCGGCGCCTGGATGGCGGTCGCCTGGGTCGGCCAGGCCGCCGGACCGGCCGTCGGCGGCGTGCTCACCGGCCTCCTCGGCTGGCGGTCCACCTTCTGGGTCGACGCCCCGCTGGCCCTGCTCGGGCTCTGGCTGGTGCGCCGGGCGGCGACCGAGTCGACCGACCCGAACGCCTCCCGGCACATCGACCTGCCGGGCCTGGTGCTCAGCGCCGGCGCCGCGTTCTGCCTGCTGTACGGCTGCACCGCCGGGCAGGAGGACGGCTTCGACGACCCGGTCATCATCGCCCTGCTGGTCGGCTCGGTGGTGCTGGCCGCCGCGTTCGTCCTGCTGGAACGGCGGCTGAAGGAACCGCTGATCGACCTGCGGCTGTTCAGGTCCAGGCCGTTCAGCGGCGCCCTGGTGGCCAACTCCGTGATGAACATCGTCTTCGCGGGCGTCAGCTTCGTGCTCACCCTCTACCTGCAGGAGGTGCGCGGCTACGGCCCGATCGCGGCCGGACTGCTGCTGCTCCCGGCCACCGCGACGATCCTGCTGTTCAACCCCTACGGCGGGCGGGTCTCCGCGCGGCACGGCCCGCGGCTGCCGGTCGTGCTGGGCCTGCTGCTGCTCGGCGCCGGGGCGCTGGTGACGGCGGGGTCCGCCCGGGACTACGACTACCCGATCATGGCCGTCGGCCTGCTCGTCGTCGGTGCGGGGCTCGGACTGATGTCGATCCCGCTCTCCGACACAGCGGTGGCCGGCCCGCCCGAGGAGCTGGCCGGCACCGCGTCCGGCATGTTCAAGGTCACCAGCATGCTCGGCGGCGCGTTCGGTGTGGCGGCCACGGTCTCCGTCCAGCAGGCCGTCGAGACGAACCAGGCCCTGGACCGGGCCAAGGCGGCGGGCCTGTCCGACGCCGACTCCGAGCAGCTCGCCAACGCCGTGACCGACTCCGACCTCGCCGACCGGATCCTCGCCTCCGTCGACCAGGCCACCGCCGACGCGATCACCGCGGCCTTCGAGCAGGTCCAGGCGATCGGCACCGGCCGGGCCATCGCCCTCGCCGGCCTGCTGGCGGTGGTCGCCGCCCTCGCCCTCCCGCTGCTCTGGCGCCGGCGCCCCGCCCCGTCCTGACGTCCCGAGGCGGGGCGGTGCGGGGCGGGGCGGCGGCCGTCAGCGGCAGAGGGCGGTGTCGACCACCCGGTCGACCCGTTCCCGGGCCGCCGCGTCGCCCAGCTGGACGGTCACCGTGACGGTCACGGCGCGGCCGTCGTCGGTGGCGCCGCCGCGGGTCTCGTAGCCCGGGTAGCTGCCGCCGTGGCCCCAGACGAGGGTGCCCTCCTCGCACGGCAGCGGCCGGCTCACCAGCCCGAGCCCGTAGCGGGCGCCCGGGCCGAAGGTCTCCTCGGCGGGGACGGTGCTGCGCATCCGGTCGAGCTGGGCCCGGGGGAGGAGGCGCCCGCCCAGCAGGGCGGCGAAGAAGCGGTTCAGGTCGGAGCCGGTGGAGACCAGGTGGCCCGCCGCCCAGGCCCAGGACGGGTCCGTCTCCGTGACGTCGCGCAGCGGCGCGCCCGCCGACTCCCGGAGGTAGCCGCGCGGGTGCGGCTCCCGCAGGGTCGCGTCGCCGGGGGCGGGGACATAGGTGTGGCGCAGCCCGAGGGGCCGGATGATGCGCCGCTCGATCTCCTCGGCCAGGGGCCGGCGGGTGACCTCCTCGACGAGCAGGCCGGCCAGGACGTAGTTGGTGTTGCTGTACGCCCAGGTCCGGCCGTCGGTCGAGGTGGCCGGGTGCCGCAGTGCGATGTCGAGCAGTTCGCGCGGCCGGTAGGTCCGGACGTCGTCGCCGAGGTGCTCGGTGTAGTTCGGCAGTCCGCTGGTGTGCTGCAGGAGCTGCTGGACGGTGATGCGGCGCCCGTCGATCCCGTCGCCGCGGACCAGCCCCGGCAGATAGGTGTCGACGTGGGCGTCCAGCTCCATCCGCCCCTCGGCGACCAGCTGGAGGACGACCACCGCGGTGAAGGTCTTGGTGTTGCTGCCGATCCGCACCTGCCCGTCCAGTGGCACCGGGGCCCCGGTGGTGAGGTCGCCGACGCCCGCGGTGTAGGCGCGGGTGCGGCCGTGGCGGTCCGTCGTACCGGCCAGCGCGGCGGGCAGTCCGTCCGCGCGCACCAGCGCGGTCAGCGACCGTCCGACCGGGTCGGGCCGGGCGGCCGACGCGGCGGGCGGCAGCAGGACGCCCGCCGCGACGGCGGCCGCCACCACCGCGACCGCGACGGTGCGCCGGCCACTCCGGTGCCGGCGGGAGGAACGGAACCGCTGTCGGACCTGCTCGTGCATACGTCAACTCCTGCGCATCGCCGGGAAGGCGCCGGTCGGCGCCGGTTCCGACGATCCCTCAGGAGGCCGCCGTACGCGATCATGCCCGCCCCCCGCCCCGCGGTGGGGGTAGCCCCCGCAGGCCCGGACGGTGCCCGGCCGGCGCCCCGGTTCAGCGCCTGATCGACGCCAGGACCGGCTTGCCGTAGCCGGCCGAGCGCCAGTAGGTGACGAGGTAGCCGCCCGCCGCCTCGCGGAGCCAGACCCCCGAGTCCACCGACGGGTCCGTCACCACCGTCCGCGAGCGCACCCCGCCCGTGCGCGTGACTGCTGGTCCGGGCCCTCAGCGCGGCGCGAGCGCAGCCGACACCGCGGCCTCGGCGTGCAGGCGGGCGGTCGGGAAGAGCGGGACGGGGCTGTCCTCGGTGCCCACCAGCAGCTCGATCTCGGTGCAGCCGAGGACGATCCCCTCGGCCCCGGCGGCGGCCAACTCCTCGATCACCGTCCGGTAGGCGGCGCGCGACTCCTCGCGCACCACCCCCTGGCAGAGCTCCTCGTAGATCACCCGGTGCACCAGGGCGCGCCCCGCCGCGTCCGGGACGAGGACGTCCACCCCGCCCGCCGCCAGCCGGCCGCGGTAGAAGTCCTGCTCCATCGTGAAGGCGGTGCCGAGCAGGCCGACCCGCCGCAGCCCGGCGGCCCGGACGGCCTCGGCGGTGGTGTCGGCGAGGTGAAGCAGTGGGACGGAGACCGCGGCCTCCACCTGGTCGGCCACCTTGTGCATGGTGTTGGTGCAGATGAGGAGCAGTTCGGCGCCGGCCGCTTCCAGGGAGCGGGCCGCATCGGCGAGGACGGCGCCGGCCTCGGTCCAGCGGCCCTCGGTCTGGAGCCGTTCGATGTCGGCGAAGTCGACGGAGTACAGCACCAGGCGGGCCGAGTGCAGGCCGCCGAGGCGTTGGCGGGTGAGCCGGTTGAGCATCCGGTAGTACTCGGCGGTGGACTCCCAGCTCATGCCGCCGATCAGGCCCAGGGTTCTCATACCAGGACTATAAGGCAAGGGTGGGCCGCGATGCTTTGCCATAAGCCTTCCTTTGGGTGTGTCGTCGTGCGAAGCCCGGGTGCCCGCCCCCGCCCGCGGCTACCCTGGGGCGCGGGCACCGAAGTCGAGCCGCGGAGCGGCGCGTTGCACCAGGGGGCGGCCAGCAATGCCTGTGGAGATGATCCCGGACCGGCCCGGCCGCGAGGCGGCCTTCGAACCGCTGCTCGACGAGCTCGTCGCGATCCTCTGCCCCGACTGGACCCTGCCCGAGCGGCTCGCGCAGGCCCGCCCGGACCGCCGCTGCGAGCACAAGCGCCGGGAGGTCGGCCACGCCGCCGAGGCGGACCCGGACGCCGCGCGGCTCCACGCCGACCTGCTGCTGCGCGCCGCCGTCCACGACCACTGCCGCAGCGGCATCGACCAACTGGTCGAACCGCTCGTCCGGGCACTCGGGCACCGACCGCTCCAGGAAGCGCTGGTCCACTACGTCCGCACCGGTACCGACGCGGAGAAGAGCGGCGCCACCATGGCCTGGTCCTTCGCGCAGCCCCCGCTCCGCTACTGCGGCGAGGACGTGACGGGCCGCGGCATCGCCACGGTGGCGAGCGTGCTCGCCCGGCACGCCCTCGCGGATGTGCGCACCGCGTACGACGAGGCCGTCCTCGCCGCCTTCCTCGCCTGCGAAGACCCGGGCACCCGCCAGGACCTCGCACGCTGGATCGACCTCGCCCCCGCGCGCTACCCCGCCGAACCGCAGCCCGACCGGGAGCGCGCCCGGGGCATCATGCTCGCCGACCCCGAGCACTACCGCAGCGCCCTCGGGCGCCGCGGCTGCTGAGGTCGGACCGACCGCCGGCCCGCGGGCCGCCGCCCGGCTGCTCGACCGCATCCGCGCCGAACGGCCCGAACGGGCCGCGCGCTGGCTGCCCGCCTTCGAACGGGACTGGGCCAAGGCCGTGGAGGACTCCCGCCAGACCTACGACCTCACCCCGCTGCACGAGGTCGTCCGCAGCTGGCAGGTCCGCCTCGACAGCGCCGCCGCCGTCGACGCCTTCACCACCGCGGGCCTCGACGACCGGGACGGCATCGACCTCGCCGACCTCACCGGGGCCCGGTCGTGAGCGACAGTCGGTAGCCGCCACGGCGGCTCACCCGGACGGCGGACGAGCCCCGGGGCGGGCCGGCGGCGTCCGGGTGGACGGCAGGGTGAAGGATCGGCGGGTGGCGGTGGTCCGTCGGCGCGGGAACGGGCCGGACGGCCGTTCACCCGCTATCCAGGGAGCATGCCGCTTACCCGTCCGCCCCGTCCCGTCCGCCGGCCCGTTCGCTCTCCCGGCCGCCCGGGCGGCATCGCGACCGCGCCCCGGGTCCCCGCCGGCCGCCGCGCCGCCGCGGCCCCCGGCGGCCCGCGGGTCGCGCCCCGGCGGGCCGGTGCGGCATGCGGGTGACGCGGCCGGGGCCCCGTCGCCCGGTGACGGCGGCGAACCGGGGTGGCGCCGGACCGCTGCTGCGCCACCTGTCGGACTACGCCTGGCGGCTGCTCGTCGTCGGGGTGGCCGCGTACCTGGTGCTCGGCGTGCTGGGGCGCTACCACCTGATCGGGCTGGCGGCCTTCCTGGCCCTGGTGATCACCGCGGTGATCCGGCCGGTGGTCGACCTGGCCGCGCGCGCCGTCCCCCGCCCGCTCGCCGTCCTCGCCGGGCTCGCGCTGGCGATCCTGGTCCCGGCCGGCCTGCTCGCCCTGATCGGCGAGACCGTGGCGAACGACCTCGCCCGTCTGACCAGGGAGTTCCAGGGCGGCCTGGAGCGGCTGGAGGACCTGCTGAAGGGCTCGCCCCTCCACCTCGAACCCACAGCCTTCGACGACCTCCAGCGCAAGGTCGCCGAGTTCGTGTCCTCGCACCGCTCGACCCTGATCAGTACGGCCGTCAGCGAGGCCCACCGGGTCGTCGAAGTGGCCACCGGAGCCGCGCTCGGCCTGTTCCTGTCGGTGTTCTTCCTGCACTCCGGGGAGCGGATGTGGCGCTGGACCGCCTCCCAGCTGCCGCCCGGTGCCGCCGACCCGCTCGACCGGGGCGGCCGCGCCGCCTGGCGCACCTTCGCCGGCTACACCCGGGGCATCTTCATCGTCGCGGCCAGCAACGCGATCATGGTCGGCATCGCGCTGTTCCTCCTCGGGGTGCCGCTCGCCCTCCCGCTCACCCTGCTGGAGTTCCTCGCCTCCTTCATCCCGCTGGTCGGCTCGCCGATCGCGATGCTGGTCGCCTCCTTCGTGGCGCTCGCCGCCCGCGGCCCGGTCACCGCGGTCGTCGTGCTGCTGCTGATCGTGGTGATCGGCCAGATCGAGGGCCACCTGCTGCACCCGCTGGTGATGAGCCGGGCCGTCAGCCTGCACCCCGTCGTCGTCGCGATCGCGGTGCTCGCCGGCAGCATCTCCGCCGGCGTCATCGGCGCGATCGTCGCCGTCCCCGCCGTCTCGGTCGCCTGGTCGGTCTACACCGAACTGCGCGGCCCCCGCCCCGCCCCGGGCCCCGCACCCTGACACCCCGTCGGACGACCGGCTTGCTAGCCTGCGCCGATGGGACTGGACATCACCGTGGTCGCCGCCGACTGGGAGCACCTCGCCCGGATCCCGGCGGCCGACCGCCTGCAGGCCGTCACGGACACCGTGCACCCGGACGACTGCTGCGACGCCTGCGAGGACGCCCGCCCCGCGCCGCCGCGCGGCTGGATCCGGCCGCGGCAGGCTTCCTGGTGCGCCGAGTACGACTTCCACGGCACCACCGGAACCTACGGCTACCACGTCCGGCTGGCCAACGCCTGGGAGGACGTCCGGGACTCGGCCGCCCCCGACCTGCGGGCCGCCCTCGACCGCTTCCTCGGCGGACTGGTGTGGGACGGACCGGACTTCACCGCGGACACGGAGGACGACGACCGGCCGCCGCCGGCCCGCGGCTTCCCGCACGACCCGGAACCGTGGCGCCCGCACCTGCTCCTGCTCCGCGCCCCCGACGAACTGCCCGCCCTGGCCCGCGCCTGGGAGCTGGCCGAGCCCCGGCTGGACGAACTGCGCGAGCCCTACGCGGCCACCGGCCGCGCCGACCGGCCGGGCCGGCCCGACGGCTTCGACACCGCGACGGCGCTCCTGCGCGAGTGGGGCGAGATCGTCACCAGGACCGAGCAGTACGGCTGGGGGCTGATCGGACTGCCGTACTGACCCGCGAGCGCCCCGGCGGCCGAGGGCTTCAGCGCGGGGCGGCGGTGCGCTGCTCCTGGGCCGCCTGCTGGCGGGCCTCGCGGGCCTTCGCGGCGTCCCGCCGGTCGGTCTCGGCGCCCGGCGGCTCCTCGACGTTGCCGCACATGCCGCAGACGTAGCCGCCCAGCGGACCGTGGATCGTCTCCGCCCCGCACCGCGCGCAGTGCCCGCCGGACATCCCGATCTCCGACGGCACCGGGCCCGGCCCGGTCGGCCCGGCATCGAGCCGGGTCGGTACGACGTAGTAGCAGGCCGGGCAGACGTACCCGCCGAACGGGCCGAACGCGACCGGCCGCCGGCACTTGCCGCAGCGCGGGGAACCCATCACACCTGCCTCACCGCCACCGGGACGACGGGGACCGACGGCGGATCCGACGCTACCGTCCGACCGGTCCTCGCGCCGCCGTTTCGGCCCGCCGGCCACCGCCCCGGTCCGGCGAGCGGTGACCAGCCCGCCGCCCCGCCGCACCCCGTCAACCCCCCGACCGGGGACGGCCGGAGACCGCCGGAGGCTGCCACCGGCGGCCCGGCACCACGGACGGGGGAAGCACCCGCCGAACGGGGCCGATCATGAAGCCGGGGCGCTAACGTGTTCCGCACACTACGGAGGGTGGTGGTCGACCCATGGCCGAAGTCCAGCCCCGGCCCTGTTACGGCTGCAACGGTGCCGGTGGCACGCAGAAGGAGCGGATCACGGTGGAGACCGACCCGCGCGGGGACCAGACCCCCTGCACGCACAGCCACTGGTCGCCCTGCGGGCAGTGCCACGGCGCGGGGACGGTGCTGCGATGAGCCGCCTGGTCCTCGTCTGCGTCGACTGCGCCACGCACTACCTGCCGCCCGCGAGCATGGCGTACCCCGACGGGCCCGCCTCGCCGCTGTGGTGCCGCGGCTGCCAGGAGCGGGCGCGTGCCGCCGGCCGCCGGGAGGACCCGTTACTCGCCCGGCTCGCACTCGCCGCCGCCCGACAGGCGGCCGGCCCCGGTGCACCCGGTGCACCCGGCGCCGAGGAGCCGCAGCGGCCCGACGTCCGGCCGTCCCGGCCACCGGTCTCCCGCCGCGCCCGGTCCGCGCCGCGCGGCACCCGGAGCAAGCTGCTCTGAGCCGCCCGGGGGCGTGGGCTACCTCGTCCCGTTGACGGTCTACGCCGCCACCGTCCTGCTGTCCCTCGGCGCGTACCTGGTGCTGCCGTTCCGTGCGGCCACGCTCGCGACGGTCGTTGCCTCGTCCCGCTGACGCTGGTGCGGCCGGTGGTGGTGGCCGCGGCCTGTGCGGGTGCCCTGGTGAACGGGGGCGGCGGGCCCTCGCTGCTGGTCGGGGCGGTCGCCGGCGCCGCGGTGCTGTGCGTGGAACCGCTGGTCCACCGCCGCTGGTACGGGCAGGTCCTGATGGCGTAGCACGGCCGGGTGCGGGTTCCGGGGCGGTGCAGTGCGGCCGGGTGCGGGGGCCGGAGGTCGTCGGGGCGGCGGACGGAGGTCGGTGCAGACCCCTGGCGCCGGGCGGAGTTGTCCAGCCAACATGAGTGAGTGTTCGCCGGCCGTTCACGCCCGCAGCGCCCGGCGAGGGTCGGGTGGACACTGCCCGGACCCAGTCTGGTGCCGCCCTCGCAACCTGCCCCTACCGGCCCCTGAAGGAGCCTGCGCAGATGATGTCGACCACCCTCCGCCGTGCCCGCCGCACCGCGCTGCTGGCCGCCACCGCCCTGCTCGCCACCGCCGTCCCGCTCGCTGCCGCCGGCAGCGCGCAGGCCGCGGTCACCGTCCCGACCCTGCCCTCCGGCATCAGCGCCGACAAGGTCCTCGTCGTCGGCATGGACGGCCTGCGCGCCGACCGGATCGCCGCGGCCGACGCCCCCAACCTCAAGGCCATGATGGCCAACGGCACGCTCGGCACGAGCCTGCTGTACGCGCCGCCGGTCGCCGCGACCTCCTCCGGCCCCGGCTGGTCCACCATCGCCACCGGTGTGTGGCCCGACAAGCACGGGGTGAAGGACAACTCGTTCGTCGGCCGCCAGTACGGCACCTACCCCGGCTTCCTGACCCGCCTGCAGCAGGTCAACCCGGCGTACTCCACCTTCGCCGCGCTCAACTGGAAGGCGCTGGACACCTACGGCACCTACACCACCGGCATCGACGGCAAGGTGGTGCTGGACGGCGACGCCAACGGCTACGCCGCCACCGACCCGCAGATCGCCGACGCCGCCGAGAGCGTGCTGCGCAACCAGAACCCCGACGCCTCCTACGTCTACTTCGGCGAGACCGACGAGGACGGCCACGCCTCCGGGGCCGCCAGCCAGGCGTACCTGGACGCCATCAAGCGCCAGGACGCCTACCTCGGCCGCCTGCTGAACGCCATCAAGGCCCGGCCGTCCTACGCCGCCGAGCGCTGGACGGTCATCGTCACCACCGACCACGGCCACACCGACGGGGGCGGCCACGGCGGCAACTCGATCCCCGAGCGCAGCACCTTCGTGCTCGCCCAGGGCCCGGGCATCGCGGCCGGTGCCCGCCCGATCGACACCCGGCTGACCGATGTCGCGGCCACCGTCTTCCACCAGCTGGGCGTCACCCCGCAGCCGGGCTGGGGCCTGGACGGCAAGCCGATCCAGCAGCGCTCCACCGACGCCTTCGACGCCTCGTACGACCTGCTGCAGAGCCGGGTCGACGAGACCGGGCTGCCGGCCTCGGTGAAGGGCTTCACCCACGCCCCGGGCGGCGGCTGGAGCGTGGACAATTCGCGGATGCCGAACAACGGCGTGACCGAGTGGCGCGGCTGGGCGCTGACCACCGACGAGTTCTGGACCCGCACCGCGCCCGGCCAGGAGCGCGAGAGCTTCACCCGGGGCCGGGGCGTCATCGCGGTCGCCGACCCGGACGAGTGGGACGACAAGGGCAGCCCGTCCACCAGCACCGTCTTCGACTCGACGCTGGTCTCGCCGTCCTACCCGATCGCCGGGAAGAGCTCGCTGACCCTCGGGTACGCGACGCACTACCTCCAGGAGGGCGCCCAGCGCGGTGACGTGCTGGTCTCCTTCGACGGCGGCGCGGACACCGTGGTGCGCACGTACTCCGCCGACGCCAAGAACCGGATCGAGTCGCTGACCGTCGCCGTCCCGGCCGGGGCGCAGTCGGTGAAGGTGAAGTTCCGGATGCGCGACGCCCGCAACAACTGGTACTGGGCCGTGGACGACGTCCGGGTCGGCTGACCCGGCGCCGCGGTGGCGGGCCCCCCCCGGGGCGCCCGGGGGGGCGGCCGCGGGCCCCGTCGACTCGGCGGGCGGCAACTACGACCTCATCGTGGTCGGCAGCGGCAACCAGTTCGCCGGGGACGACATCATCAACGCCGGCCACGACGCCACGGTCGGCTCCTACAACGGAACCTCCGGAGACGACGGCG
>NZ_JBSGXP010000090.1:26864-34805 GCF_053610105.1 Kitasatospora sp. NPDC054939
GACCAGGACGGGGGCGTCTCCCCCGGCCCCGCGGGGGGCCCCCCGCCCGGTCCCGCCGGGCGGGGCCGCGAGCCGGGCCGCCACCGCCCGGTCCACGGCTCGGCCGGACAGGGCCTACGCGGTGGCCGCGCCGAACCAGCGGGGCAGGGCCGCGATCAGCTCCTCCTGGTCATCGCCGACCCAGGCCACGTGGCCGTCCGGGCGCAGCAGTACGGCGGGTGCGTCCAGTGCGGCGGCGGGGTCGGCGACGTGGTCGACCCGGTCGGCCCAGCCGGCGGCCGACAGCTTGCCGGTCCGGTCGAGGAGCAGCCCGCGGCCGGCGTGCATCCGGCCGTAGAGGCGCCCGTCGGTCAGCTCGACGTCGCGCAGGTGCCGGCCGAGGAGCCCGTGGCCCGGCCCGAAGTCGTAGCGGACGCCGATCGCGGTGATCTTCTCGATCAGGTACCGGTTGACCTCCTCGAAGTCCATCAGCTCCGCCAGCAGCCGGCGCACCGCCTGCGGGCCGGGCGCGGTGTCCAGCAGCAGCATCTGCGCCCGGGTGTTCACCAGGACGTCGGCCGCCACCGGGTGCCGTTCGTCGTGGTAGCTGTCCAGCAGCCCCGCCGGCGCCCAGCCGCGCACCTCGGCGGCCAGCTTCCACCCCAGGTTGTGGGCGTCCTGCAGCCCCAGGTTCAGTCCCTGTCCGCCGGTCGGCGGGTGGATGTGCGCCGCGTCGCCCGCCAGCAGCACCCGGCCGGTCCGGTAGCGCTCGGCGAGCCGGGTGCCGTCCCCGAAGCGGGAGAGCCGGCGGGGCGAGTGCACGCCGAAGTCGGTGCCCGCGTACGCCCGCAGCTGCCGCTTGACCTCCTCCAGGGTCGTCGGGGCCGTGCGGTCCTCCGCCACGCCGTCGGCGGGCACCACCACGCGGAACAGCCCGTTCCCCAGCGGCCCGACGCCGAACCGCAGCTGGGTCCGGCGGACCTCCGCGACGACGGCCGCCACCACCGCCGGATCCTCCGCGACCTCCATCTCGCCCAGCAGCGTCTCCACCCTGGACGGCTCGCCGGGGAACCCCACCCCGAGCAGCTTGCGCACCGTGCTGCGCGCACCGTCGCAGCCGACCAGGTGGCGCGAGCGCAGCCGGCTGCCGTCCGCCAGCTCGACGGTCACCCCGTCGCCGTCCTGCGCCAGCGCGACCAGCTCGCAGCCGCGCCGGACCTCGGTGCCCAGCTCGTCGGCGTGCTCGGCCAGCAGCCGTTCGGTGACGGGCTGCGGGATGCCCAGGACGTACGGGTGCGCGGTGTCCAGCCCGTCCGGCCACGGCTTGTCGATCCCCGCGAAGAAGCCGCCCACCGCGACCTGCCTCCCGACCGCGAGGAACCGCTCCAGCAGCCCCCGCTGGTCCAGCACCTCGACGCTGCGCGCGTGCAGGCCGAGCGCACGGATCTGGCCGGTGGGTTCCGCCTCCTTCTCCAGCACCACCACGTGCACGCCGTGCAGCCGCAGTTCGGCGGCCAGCATCAGGCCGGTCGGCCCGGCACCGGCCACGATCACGTCGATCATCGGAGATCCCCGTTCGGTTCTGGAGGGACGTCGGCCGGCGCCCGCGGCTCGCAGCGGCGCGCGGACCCGGTGGACCGGGAAAGTCCGCAGGTCCTGGCCTCGATCGACGATTCTGCGCCACCCCGGGGGCCTTGCGGCAAGCCCCCGGGCGCGCTATAGCTTGAGAGTGGCAGGGAGCGGGCGACCGCTGTCTGCCGTTCGTGTTTCCCGGGTGTCCGCGGCGGTCAGGCGCGCTCCAGCCCGACGGCGGGCAGCACACCGTCCACGACGGGCCCGCGCGGCAGCCGGCCATCATGGTGGACCCCGCCGACAGCCCGCCCGGGTCACCGGTCGAGGTCCTGGCCGGGGCGGCCGGGCGGGTGGCCCGGCTACCGGGCCGGGCCACCCGCCGTGCGGTGGGAGCCGGGGCTCAGGAGGCGCAGAGGGCGCGGTCGACCAGCCGGTGCAGGGCGGCGTCCTGGGTGGCGGCGGTCGCGGGGTTCGCCGGGCGGCTGTGAACGGCGACGGTGATGCTGCGTCGGCCGTCGGCGGTGGCGTAGGAGCGTACGGCGTAGCCGAAGCCGTTGCCGCCGTGGCCCACGACGCTGCCGCCGCAGGACAGCGGGGTGACGAAGACGCCCAGGCCGTCGCGGGTGGCGGCCGGCCAGCCGCGGTTCTCCGGGACGGCGACGGTGGTCAGCATCTCGTCGTACTGGGCGGCGGGCAGCAGCCGGCCGCGGGTCAGGGCGGCGAGGAAGCGGTTGACGTCGCGGGCGGTACCGGTCATCGAGCCGTCGGCGCCGCTGTCGAAGGGGCGGTAGGGGAGCGAGGTGTCGACCAGCGGGCCGTCGGGGGCGAACTGCTGGTAGTCGGCCGAGTGCGGCTGCGGCAGGTACGGGGAGCCGCTGGGCGTGTCGGTGTCCCGCAGGCCGAGGGGGCGCAGGATCCGCCGCTCCACCTCCTGCTCCCAGGTCCGGCCGGTGGTCCTCTCGATGATCATGCCGGCGAGGACGTAGTTGGTGTTGGAGTACGACCAGTCGGTGCCGACGGGGAACACCGGCGGGTGCTGCATGGCGAAGGCGACCAACTGCTCGGGCCGGTAGCTGCGGTCGCGGTTGGCGAAGTAGCCCTCGGCGGAGGCGTCCTGGAAGACGTCCGGCACGTACTCGGGCAGTCCGCTGGTGTGCCGCAGCAGGTCGCGGAGGGTGATGGTGCGCCCGTCGTTGCCCGAGCCGGTGACGGTGCCCGGCAGCAGCTCCTCCACCGTGGTGTCGAGGGAGAGCCGTCCCTCGCCGACGAGTTGGAGGACCACGGTGGCGACGTAGGTCTTGGTGATGCTGCCGATGCGCAGGAACTCGCCCTCGGGCACCGGGCGCCGGGTGGTCAGGTCGGCGACCCCGGACCGGGCGGTGCGTGCGCCGCGCGGGGTGTCGACCCGGACCGAGACGCCGGTGATGCCGGTGTCGCGCAGGGCGTCGGCCTCCTGCTGCAGCGTCGTGGGTGCGGGCGCGGGACGGGCGGCGGCCGGGGTGAGGGGGAGGGTGGTCGCGGCGACGGCGAGCAGCGCGGCGGGAAGGATCCTACGTCGGATGATCATGGATTGGACGCTACCCCCCGGCGGCCGACCGCCGACCAGGGGGGCCGCCCGAGGGCAGTCGGGGGAACGGCCGTCCGGGCACGGACGGAAGCGCCGCCCCGGCCGGACGGGGCCCGGCGGCCACTGCCCCCGCTCCCCGCCGCCCTCCGGCGCCCCGGTCGGCCCGGGGTCCGTCCGGCCCGGGAGAATCGCCGGTATGAACGGACACACGGACAGCGGGGAACGGCCCGACGCAGGCGCACCGGCCGCGGCCGAGCTGCGCCCCGCCCTGACGGCCGACCTCGGCGGGTCGGAACTGCTGCGCTGGTACTGGACGCTGGACGAGCTGACCGCACTCGCCCGGCGGCTGGACGTCCCGCGGGGCGGGGGCAAGACCGCCCTCGCCGCGCGGCTGGCCGCGGCCCTCGACGGCCGCCCGCTGCCCCCGGTGGTCGTTCGCCGCCCGCGTGCGGGTGCCCAGTTGGCGGCACCGGTGGACGCGGCGACGGTCATCCCGCCGGGACAGCGCTGCAGCCAGGTTCTCCGGGCGTACTTCACCGAGGCGATCGGCCCCGCCTTCCACTTCGACGCCTTCATGCGGGACTTCATCGCCACCGGCCACGGCCGCACCCTCGGCGACGCGGTGGCGCACTGGCGCGCGACCCGTGAACAGGCCGCGCAGCCGCAGGAGATCGGCGAGCAGTTCGAGTTCAACCGCTTCACCGCGGCCTGGCGCCGCGACCACCCGGCCGGCACCCGCGACGAGGCCCTCGCCGCCTGGTACGCGCACCGGGCGCGCCCCCGCGACGGGGCGTGAGACGGGCGGAGTCGTGCGCTGCGCCAGGCCCGGACAGGACCTGGTCGGCCGGGCCGCCGCGCCCAGGGCTTCCCGTGGCCAACCCCATCGACTATCGTCGATGATCGATGGATACCAGTGACCGCACCAGTACCGGCGTCGACGCCGAGACCGCCGCGCTGTACGCGACGTGGTTCAAGGCGCTCGCCGACCCCACCCGCATCCAGCTGCTGCACCTGCTGGCCGCCGAGGGCCGGCCGATGAGCGTGGGTGAGATCGTCGAGCTGTCCCCGGTGGGCCAGTCCACCGTCTCCCACCACCTGAAGGTCCTCGCCGACGTGCGCTTCGTCCTGCCCGAGCGGCGGGGCGCCTCCACCCGCTACCGGGTCAACCACTCCTGCCTGTCCGTCTTCCCCCAGGCCGTGCAGGCGATTCTGGGCGACCGGCCCGACCCCCGAGGAGGTGGCAGCGGTGCACGCTGACCTCGCCGTCGTCGCGATGGCCCCCGAGCACGCCGACCGGGTCCTGGCGATCTACCGGGCCGGAATCGACGAGGGGAACGCCACCTTCGAGACCGCCGCCCCGACCTGGGAGGCGTTCGACGCGGCCAAGCTCCCCGAGCACCGGTACGTCGCGCTCGACCGGGACGGCCTGCTCCTCGGCTGGGTGGCCGCGTCGCGGGTCTCCGACCGCTGCGCGTACGCCGGGGTGGTCGAGCACTCCGTCTACGTCCGCTCCGAGGCCCGCGGCCGCGGTGTCGCGGGCCTTCTGCTGCAGGCGCTGATCGCCTCCACGGAGGCTGCGGGCATCTGGACGATCCAGTCCGGCGTCTTCCCGGAGAACGCCGCCAGCCTCGCCGTCCATGCGCGCGCCGGCTTCCGCGTCATCGGCACCCGCGAACGCATCGGCCGCCACCGTGGCGTCTGGCGGGACGTTCTTCTGATCGAGCGCCGCAGCCCGGTCGTGCACTGAGCCGCGTACGGGCGTCCGGCTGCTTCCTGAGCCGCGTGCGGGGCTGGTCGTCCGCCGAGAACCTCGGCGCGGCACCGGTCGACGCGGATGGACGAGGCATTCCGTTCCCGGTCCGGGAGAGGCAGGCTGGAAGGGAGGCCGCCCCGCGGTCCCGGGGTGGATTCGGGACGAGCGGTCTCGCCGGACCGACGCCTTCGGGTGGCGGGAGGGAAAGACGCGATGACCGAACAGCCCGCTACGACGGATACCCGATGGCACCTTGCCGGCGACTGGTTCGACACGTGCAAGTGCACGATCCCCTGCCCCTGTACGTTCGCCCAGCCACCCACCTTCGGCGACTGCGAGGGCGTCCTCGCCTGGCGCATCCGGGAGGGCAGCTACGGTGACGTACGGCTCGACGGCCTCAACGTCCTGATGCTCGGCTCCTTCGTCGGCAACGTGTGGGCCGGCGAGCACACGGATCCGTACGCCGCCGTCTTCTTCGACGAGCGGGCCGACGAGCAGCAGCGGGCCGCGCTGGGGGCGATCTTCGGAGGGCAGGCCGGCGGATGGCCGGCGCAGTTCGGCGAGATGTTCGGCGCCGAGATGCGGGGCATGGAGTTCGCGCCGGTCCACGTGACCGTCGACGAGGACCTGGCCTCCTGGAGCGCGGAGGTTCCCGGACGGGTCAGGGCGGCCGCGGAGGCGCTGGCCGGGCCGACGACGCCCGAGGGCGCGCGCGTGCAGGTCCTCAACAGCCCGGGTGCGGAGGTCGGGCCGGGGCAGGTCGCCACCTGGGGGCGCTCCACCCGTGACCGGGCGGACGCGTTCGGCTTCAGCTGGGACCGCACCGGACGATCGAGCAAGCACTTCCCGTTCGACTGGAGCGGCCCGGACTGACGGACGGCCCCCGCTCCCGGCACGCTCCCCGCTCCCGGGCGTGCGGGCTACATCATGTCGCTCGGTGTCAGTCCCGGCAGCAGCCAGGGGTGGAACGGGGCCAGTACGGCCAGCACCAGGAACGCCAGGCCGGCCACCCGGGTCAGCAGCGGGCCGCGCTGCCAGAGCTTCTCCAGGAAGACCACCACGGCGATCCCCGCCATCGCCGCCACGTTCATCACGCCGAGCGGCACGAGCACCACCATCAGCGCCCAGCAGCAGCCCAGGCAGTAGCCGCCGTGGTGCAACCCGACCCGCAGGTCCCGCAGCGGCCGCCGGTAGCCCGCGTACCGCATCAGCTGCGCCATCGGGCTCCGGCAGTGCCGCAGGCACACGTACTTCAACGGGCCCAGCTGGTACAGCCCGGCCAGGGCGAAGGCGGCCGCGCCGATCCACCGTCCGGCGTCCGGATCCCCCTCCACCAGGTCGCCGGTGAGGGCGAGGCCGCCGTACGCCAGCAGCCCGAACGCCGTCCACACCAGCAGGTAGCCGCCGAGGAACTCCGCCGTGCGCGCCGCCCGCTCGGCGCCGCTCGACTGCCGCGCGATCCCCCGGGCCCACGTCACCGCCACCGGCGCCACCGACGGCAGCATCATCGCCGCCATCATGGCCAGCCACAGGACGAGGAAGAGCGGCAGCGCCATCCCCATGGTGCCCGGTTCGATCCCCATGTCCCGGGCCTGCCCGACCGTGAACACCCAGGCCAGGGCCGCGATCACCGCGATCAGCGACCAGGCCGCCGCGAGTTCCCTGGCCGGCATCAGCACCCCGGGGCGCAGCGGTTGCTTCTCCACGGTGACAGTACGCATGGTGATCTCCTGAGTGGCTCTTCCAGGACAGCACACCCGCGCCGCCGGCGAAACCCGGTCGCGGGCCGCCCGGTCGTCGTCCCGGAAAACCGGTTGGACGCGCAGGCGCCGGTTGGTACTGTGCGGAGTGCCGTGACAGGACCAGAGGAGGTGAGACCCGTGAACGCTGTATCGAGGCGGGTGCTCCCCCCTTTCCCCACGGTGGGTGACTGACCCAGGTGTCGTCGGAGCGCCTCCCCATCAAGGCACTCCCGAAAGGCACCCCTCATGAACTCCGTGCTGGTCACCCGCGTGACCGAGACCCAGTGGCAGGCCGTGTCCGACGATCGCATCGTCGGTCACGGCGATGTCTCCCAACGGCCCGACGGGCGGCGTTTCGTCAGCATCGACGTGTGGCAGGACGCGGCCTTCGGCCGACTCGCCGAGACGATCCTGGCGGACCTGCCGACCCCCCTCCACACCCTGGTCGGCGAGGCCGACCTCGACCTGCGGTCCCGCTGGGAGCGGGCCGGCTTCGCCGTCGGGCGCCGCGAGTGGGAGTACGTCCTGCCCACCGATCCGCGCGACACCGGGCTCGACGCGCCGCCCCCGGCGGGGGTGACGATCCTGCCCGGCACCGAGGCGGGCGAGGTCCGGCTGCGTGCACTGGACGCCGAGATCCGCGCGGAGGTCGGGGCGGCCGCGGGCTGGCAGACCATGCCGGCCGAGGTGCTGCCCGTCCCGGCCGGAGCGCTGCCCGTCGATCCGTCGACGTACACGGTGGCCGTCCGGGACGGTCGGTACGCCGGCCTGGTCCGGGTGGTGCCGGTGCCCCGCCGGGCGCGGATCGGGCTCGTCGCGGTACGGGCCGACCAGCAGCGGCGCGGCATCGGCCGGGCGTTGCTGGCCCACGCGCTGGGCGCGCTGCACCGTGCCGGGACCTCCTCGGCGTGGGCCGAGGCGGACACGTCCAACACCGCCGCGATCGCGCTGCTCGAAGGCTGCGGCGCGCAGCGGACCGGCAGCACCCTGGAACTCGTCCGGCTCTGAGACCACACCGGTCCCGACCGGCACCACACCCCATCGAGGAATCGAGAGACATTGCCAAGAACAGCGAACGGCCTCGAAGTCGAGGGCACCGTCGTCGAATGCCTGCGCAACGCCACCTTCAAGGTGGAGCTGCAGAACGGGCACCAGGTGCTCGCGCACATCAGCGGGAAGATCCGGAAGAACTACATCAAGATCCTCCCGTTCGACCGGGTGCTCGTGGAAGTCAGCCCGTACGACCTGACCCGCGGCCGGATCCTGTACCGGTACCGCACCTGAGCAGCCGCCGCCGTCCGGTGACCGCCGCCGGCCCGTACCCGCAC
>NZ_JBSGXP010000091.1:0-34803 GCF_053610105.1 Kitasatospora sp. NPDC054939
GAGCCGCGCCGCACCTCTGTGCGTCGCGGACCGACGAAGGCGACCTCGGAGGCCCGAGGTCAGGGCCGACCGGGCGGGCGCAGTTCGCGTTCGAGGGCGGCCAGGGCGAAGGCGTGCGCGGAGGAGTGCTCCCAGCGCGACCGCCCGAACATGATGTCCCCGGAGAGCCCGTTCAGCATGGCCACGGCCCTGATGACGAACTCGGGAAGGTCCACGTCGGCGAACTGCCCCAGCGCCCGGCCCTCGCGAACGACGTCGGCCAGGCGCTCCTCCCAGACGTCGGACAGGTCGGCGAGGAGTTGTCGGCCCGCGTCGTCGTGGCGCTGCGCCAGCACCTGCGTCCACAGCGCGTAGCGCTCGTCGCCCGGGTGGCGGGGCAGGTAGAAGCGGACGAACAGGGCCAGCTTCTCGGCGGGGGACGCGGCGTCGTCCGCGGCCTGCTGGAACCTTGCCCCGAGGTCCCCTTCGCTCCAGGCGAGGACTTCGAGCAGCAGGCGGTCCTTCTTCCCGAAGTGGTACAGGATGTGCCCGGTGCTCATGCCGGCCCGCGCGGAGATGTCCGACATGCGTACGGCCGCCGTGCCCTTCTCGGCGATGACGCTGATGGCGGCCAGCATCGCCCGTTCCCGCGCCTCGTCGCCGCTGGGCTGGCGCTTCCTGTCGACCGGGGCCCGAGCGGGCCGGGGGCCGGTCGGTGCCTCGGGGATCTTCGCGGAGCTGGGCGCGCCTTCGGGTGGGAGGCGCGTCGGCCGCGCGGGCCCGGTCTCCGGCGTCGGCATGGGCTCACCTCGATTCTGGGTACCTAGATCCGTAGTCTAGACTGAAATTCTAGTCAGTGCGACCGGACCGGGGGCGCGGCGGCGGCGTGTGCGTGATCGGCCCGATGCCCCAGCGGTTCGCCTGTTCGACCCAACCACCCAGGAGGCACCCGCATGACGCGCGGATTCGACGTTGTGGAGACCTGTATCGCTGACCTGCGCGCGGCGCTGGAGAAGGGCGAGACCACCGCGGTCGAGCTGCTCGACGCCTACCTCGCGCGGATCGACGCGTACGACCGGCCCGGTACCGCCACCGCGCTCAACGCGATGGTCGTGATGAACCCGGACGCCCGCGCGGAAGCGGAGGCCTCCGACGCACGCCGCGCCCGCGGCGAGACGCTCGGCCCGCTCGACGGCATCCCGTACACGGCGAAGGACAGCTACCTCGCCAAGGGGCTCACGGCCGCGGCCGGCTCCCCGGCGTTCGAGCACCTCGTCGCCCAGCACGACGCCTTCGCGATCGAGCGGCTGCGCGCGGGCGGGGCCGTCCTCATCGGCCTGACCAACATGCCTCCGATGGCGAACGGCGGCATGCAGCGCGGCGTGTACGGGCGCGCGGAGAGCCCGTACAGCGCCGACTGGCTCACCAGTGCCTACGGATCCGGCTCGTCCAACGGCTCGGGAACCGCGACGGCGGCCTCGTTCGGCGCGTTCGGCCTCGGCGAGGAGACCTGGTCCTCGGGCCGGGCGCCCGCCTCGTACAACGCGCTGTGCGCCTACACGCCCAGCCGCGGCGTGATCTCGGTGCGCGGCAACTGGCCGCTCGTGCCGACCATGGACGTCGTGGTCCCGCACACCCGCACCATGGCCGACCTGTTCGAACTGCTCGACGTCATCGTGGCCGACGACCCGCAGACCCGCGGCGACCTGTGGCGCGCCCAGCCGTGGGTGACCCTGCCCGCGGCGTCGCAGGTGCGCCCCGCCTCCTACCCGGCCCTCGCGCCCGCCGACGCCGGGACGGCCCGGGCCTCGCTCGCCGGCAAGCGCGTCGGCGTGCCCCGGATGTACATCAACGCCGACCCCGAGGCCGGAACGAACCCCGACGGGGGCATCGGCGGCCAGACGGGCGAGCGGATCGACACGCGTCCCTCGGTGATCGCCCTGTGGGAAGCCGCGCGCCGCGACCTGGAGGCCGCCGGCGCCGAGGTGGTCGAGGTCGACTTCCCCGTCGTGACGAACTACGAAGCCGACCGCCCCGGCGCGCCGTCGCTGTTCACCCGCGGCCTGGTCGGCCGGGACTTCCTCACCGTCGAGATCGAGGACCTGTCCGCCTGGGCATGGGACGACTTCCTGCGCGCCAACGGCGACCCGGCGCTCTCCACCCTGACCGAGGTGGACGGCGACCGCATCTTCCCCAAGCAGCAGGGCGAACTCCCGGACCGCTACGCCGGTTTCGACGACACGATCGGCGACTACCCGCGCTTCGTGCGCGAGCGCCCGTACGCGTCCTTCACCGAGATGCCGCACCTGGAACAGGGCCTGCGCGGGCTGGAGGAGACCCGCCGGGTCGACCTGGAGCTGTGGATGGACGAACTGCGCCTGGACGCGGTGGTGTTCCCCGCGGTCGCCGACGTGGGCCCCGCGGACATGGACGTCTCCGAGGCGTCCGCGGACCTCGGCTGGCGCAACGGTGTCTGGGTCGCGAACGGCAACCTGGTGCCCCGTCACCTCGGCATCCCGACGGTGACCGTGCCCATGGGCGCCATGGCGGACACCGGTATGCCCGTCGGGCTGACCTTCGCCGGCCGCGCCTACGACGACAACGCCCTGCTGACCCTCGCCGCGGCCTTCGAGGCGACGGGCAGCCGGCGCACGGTGCCGCCCCGCACGCCGCGGCTGTCGGCGGAGTGACCTGACCGCGCCACGGCGCGTCGGGACGGGCTCGTCCCGTCCCGACGCCGGTCCGGTCGGGGCGTCGCTGCCGGGGTGCGGGGGGAGGCGGCGATGGCCGATGGCAGGAGATCTTCCGGCGCCAGTCGGTGAGCAACCCTCATCTGAGGCCTCTTCGGCCGAAGATTCTCCTGTCGGGCCCCACGGCGGGTCCGGAGGATACGGGTGTGGGCGGTTGCCGGCTCAGCCGGCGAACCACGGGACGCGGCAGGCGTGCGGCGCGGCGCCCTCCGGGCACAGGTCGCCGATGACCTCCTTACGGATCGCCCGCCAGGTCCGCAGGGAGCACCTCAGCCGGACGCGCAGCTCGACCGCCTCCCGCCCGCCGCCGTCCCGGCCCGGATGCTCGGCGGCCCACTGCTCGGCGAGGAGGTCGTACACCTCGGCGGTGGCCAGACCGCTGCGGGGCTGGACGCGGGCGATGTCGGCTGCGACGACCCGGGCCCCGCGGCGGCCGGCGGCCCGGTCGACGAGGCCCCTGGCCCAGGTCAGGCCGGGTTCGTCCGCGTACAGGCCGAATACCAGATTGCGTGTCCTCATGATGGCGCCAACCTACGCGCCGTCGGCCGGGAGCGACAGCGATTAACGTTCAGCGGGCGGAGCGCAGTGGCGCTCCCCGGTCCGCGCGACCAAGGGAGCGCCACTGCGCCCGCCCGTCAGTTCAGCGGCCGGCTCAGGACGTAGACGGTGCGCACGACCACTGCGGCGGAGAGCACCAGCAGGTGGTAGCCGATCAGCGCGTACAGGCTCAGGTCGGCCGCCACCATCGGTCCGCCGTCCAGGCCGAGCAGTTGGACACCGGTCACGCCGAAGAAGATCCCCAGGAAGGTGAGGAGCACCCGGCTCAGCAGCTCACCGGCCACCTTGCGGTCGCGCGGATCGGCGAACAGCCGCACGCTCACCGCAAGCCGGCCGTCCTCCAGCGCGCTGCCGATCCGGTCCAGCCGGCGCGGCAGCCGCCGCAGCACCGGCAGCAGGCCGAGCACCTCGTCGTGGGCGACCTGGCGGGCACCGCTCGGGCCGATCCGGTCGGCGAGCCGGGACGTCGCGTACGTGCGGGACGCCGCCAGCATGTCGAACTCCGCGCTGAGCCGCAGCAGGGTGCCCTCCAGCGTGCCGAGCGCCCGGAACACCGCGGCGATCTCCGGCGGAACGGCCAGCCGGAAGTCGGTGACCAGCCGGAACAGGTCGGTGAACATCTGCACGTCCGGGGCCGCGCCGGGGCCCAGGTGGCGGGCGCTGAACCGGCCGAGGGCCCGCTGGAGCCGGTGCTCGTCGACGTCCTGCGGGCGATCGGTGACATCCAGCAGGGCGTCGCGCAGTGCGGCGGCGTCCGCGCGCTCCACGGCGAGGAAGAGGGCGGCCATCGACTCGCGCAGCCCCGCGTCGATCCGGCCGACCGACCCGAAGTCGAGCAGGGCCGGGCGCCCGTCCGGCTGGAGCAGGATGTTGCCCGGATGCGGGTCGGCGTGGAAGACGCCGTCGCGCACGATCTGGTTGAGCAGGGCGGTGAACAGGGTGTCCGCGAGTTCCCGGCCGTGCTTCTCGTCGTCCGGCCGGGCCTGCCCGAGCGGGGTGCCGTCGATGCGGTCCATCACCAGGACCCGTTCGGTGCTCAGCGCCTCGTGCACCTGCGGCACGGTCACGCTGTCGTCGCGCCGCTCCGCCGCGGCGCGCCGGACGGCGGTCATGTTCCGCGCCTCCACCCGGAAGTCCAGCTCCTCGCGCAGGGCGACCGCGAACCCCTGCGCCAGTTCCACCATGCCGAGGCTGCGCCCCCAGTCGGTGCGGGTCTGCAGGGTGGCGGCGAGCCGGCCGACGATGTCGAGGTCGCGTTCGACGAGCTCGTGCACGCCCGGCCGCTGCACCTTCACGATCACGCGGGTGCCGTCGTGCAGCACCGCCGCGTGGACCTGGGCGACCGAGGCCGCGGCGAGCGGACGGTGGTCGAACTCGGCGAACACCTCGTCGGGAGCGGCGCCGAGCGCGGCGAGCAGCACTCGCTCGACCTCCGGCCAGGGTGCGGCCGGCACCCGGTCCTGGAGCCGCCCGAGCTCCTCGACGTACGCGGCGGGCAGCAGGTCGCGGCGGGTCGACATCACCTGGCCCAGCTTGACGAACGTCGTCCCGCCCGCCTGGAGGGCCTGCCGCAGCTCCTGCGCCAGCAGTTCGTGGCGCGCGTCGCCGCGCCGACCGCGGCCGCGCAGGTACGGGCCGAGGCCGTGCCGGCCGGCGATGCCGACGATCTGCGAATAGCGCCGCATGCGCGCGATCCGGCCCCGCACCGAGCGCGGCCAGGACAGCGGGCGGACGCTGCCCGCCGGCAGCACGAGGTCCATGGCGACCAGGGCCACCATGGCGACCAGCAGGGCTATCCCGACCATCAGCGTGCTCAGCACGATCCGCTGCTCGTCCCGCTGGAGGTGGGTGCCCAGCAGTGCTCCCGCGGTCGAGATCCCGACCAGCCCCGCCAGGACGGCCCGCGGCAGCCCGGCCTCGATGCCCAGCAGCCGGCGGCCCAGCAGCGCCGGCGGCACCACGAGCAGGAAGCCGCCCACCAGCATGCCGATGATCCACATGTGTCCGATCCCCCGTCAATTCCGTGCATGGGACGCGTCGGTGTCCGTCCCGCCACCCCGGCCGGACGCCGGGACCGGCTCATCCTGCCATCGGCCGCGGTGTGCGTGATCCCGTGGGTCGGCGCTGCACGCCGTGTGCAATGATCTTGCACGCTCCGCACGGCGGAGCCCGCGCCGCGCACCCGCGTGCGGGTCGGTCGGCGGCCCGGACCACGGGGACGGCGGACACGGGGCCCGGACGGTCGGGCCGGTACGGATCCGCGCCGGCCCCACCGCGTGCGCACCGCGCACCTCACCCATCGGGGGACACGATGCTGGAGCTGGTCGAAGCGGCCGCCCGGGAACAGGGCTTCACACCCGACGCGGCGCAGCGGGACGCTGCCGAACGGCTCGGGCGGCTCGCCGCCGAACTGTCCGCACGCGGCAGGCTGTTCCACCGGAGCACGCCGCGGGGCGTCTACGTGTGGGGCCCGGTCGGTCGCGGCAAGAGCTGGCTGACCGGCCTGTTCTTCGACGCGCTGCCGGAGCGGCACAAGCGGCGGGTGCACTTCCACGAGTTCTTCCGGGAGTTCCACACCGCCTACGCCCGCCACCGCGGGGACCGCAGGGCGTGCGACAAGGCCGTCGGTGAACTGCTCGGCGACTGCCGGGTGCTGTTCTTCGACGAGTTCCACGTCCACGACCCCGGCGACGCGATGATCATCACGCGGGTGCTCACCTCGCTGCTCGAACGCCGGATCACCCTGGTCACCACCTCCAACTACCCGCCCGAGGGGCTGCTCCCGAGCCCGGTGCACCACCACCTGTTCGAGCCGGCGATCGAGCTGCTCCGGGCGTCCCTGGACGTCGTCGAGGTCGCCGGACCGTACGACTACCGCACCCGCGAATCCGCCCGGGGCACCACCGGACCGGGCTTCCGGCACGGCCGCTACCTCTCGCCCGGCACCGACCGGCAGCTGCGCGACGCCGGCCTCACCCCGCCCGCGGAGGACGAGCGCACGGCCCTGCCCGCCGGCAGCGGCACCGTCACCGCCCGCGCCGTACGCGACGACCTGGTCTGGTTCGACTTCGCCGACCTCTGCCGGGCCCGCACCTCCACCGGCGACTACCTGGAGCTCGCCGACCGCCACACCACCTGGGTGCTGTCCGGCGTGCCCCGGCTGACCGATGCGGACCGCGACGCCGCCCAGCGCTTCGCCAACCTCGTCGACGTCCTGCACGACCGCGACACCACGCTGTACCTGATCGCCGACGCCCCGCTGGGCGATCTCCTCCGGGGCGACCTGCTCCCGGCCGACACCAACCGCACGGTCAGCCGGCTCCACCTCCTGCCCGAAACCGAACCCGACCCCGCATCCGCCTCCGAACCCGCGCCGACCGGCTGACCGTCGGGCCGTGGGCTCCCGGGCGGCCGGCTCCCGGGCAGCCGGTCGCGTCGGTGGCTCCGCCCGTCAGTTGCCGGCCCCGCCCGGCAGGGGGCGCCGGGTGCCGGAGAGCCGGGCGGACACCGCGGCCCGGAAGCCGGCCCGGTCGGGTCCGTACGCGGCCGACATGGCCCGCGTCCACCAGGACGTGAGGGCGGCCTCCCGCTCCACCTGGTCCTCCAGCGGGCCGATCTCGCGGTGGAAGGCCGTGCGGTCGGCCGACGTGGGCAGGGCCCGGGCGATGCCGTCGATGCTGACGGGCACCCTGGGCCCGCCGGGTGCGCGGTGGACAGGCTGGGCGCTCATCCGTCCCCCTCCCTCGGTCGGTTGCGGTCCGGCCGCGGTCGTGCCGCCGTCGCGATGTCGATGCCGATGTCACGAACGGTACCGGCTGCGGGATGCGGAGGGGAACGGTTGCCGCCCCGGCCCGGTCGCCCGCCGGGGCCTGGGTCGGGGCCGGGGCTGCGGCCGGGTTCGCGGCCGCCGCTTCGACGGTCAGACGTGCAGGGTCCCGTCCAGCACCGTGACGGCGTGTCCGGTGAGGTGCACGCGGTCGCCGTGGAGGGCGGTGCGGATCAGTCCGCTGCGCGCGGACACCTGGAGGCCGGTGAGTTCGCCGCGGCCGAGGAGCGCCGACCAGTACGGGGCGAGCACGGTGTGGGCGCTGCCGGTCACCGGGTCCTCGGGGATGCCCTTCGCCGGTGCGAAGAAGCGGGAGACGAAGTCGTGGCCCGCCCCGGTGCGGTCGGCACGAGCGGTGACGACGAGGCCGCGCAGGTCCTCGCGGGTCGTCAGGGCGGCCACGGCGTCGAGGTCGGGAGCGAGGGTGCGGACCGCCGCCTCGTCGGGGAGGACCACCAGCAGGTCGTTCAGGCGCTCGGAGCGGAGGACGGCCTCGGGGGCGGCGCCCAGCGCCCGGGACAGCCCGGCCGGTACCGGCACCGCGGAGGCCGGGGCCGCCGGGAAGTCGAGCGTGATGCCGCCGTCCGGCTCGGCCCGGGTGACGAGCACGCCGTGGCGCCGGCTCAGGAACCGCACGGCTCCGACGAGGCCCCGGTCGGCGCGCAGCGCGTGGGCGGTGGCGAGCGTGGCATGGCCGCACAGGTCGGCCTCGACCTGTGGGGTGAACCAGCGGATGGCCCAGTCGGCCTCCGCCGAGTCGGGCCGCGGAAGGGCGAAGGCGGTCTCGGAGTGGTTCATCTCGGCCGCGACCTGCTGCATCCAGGCGTCCTCCGGCCAGGGTCCGTCCGGCAGGAGGCAGACGGCGGCCGGGTTCCCGAGGAAGGGCCGGTCGGTGAAGGCGTCGACGACGTAGAGGCGCATGCCGAGACCGTAGCGGTGCCGGGGCCGCGATCGCCAAGGCCAATCCGCACCAAGTGGACCGCTCATCGGACCCGTCAGGGAGCCCATGGACCTACCGTGTCCCCTCCACCAGCCCGCGGAAGCGGCGGAGCGACCGTTGGGCCAACGGGTCGGTGGCCGGTCGCAGGGCGCCGGCGACCACCCCCGCCCCCGGCAGCCGGAAGGCGCCGAGGAAGGCGAAGCGGGTGCCCTCGCCCTCCGGGTGGGCGGCCATGCCGCCGAGGAGGAAGCGGCTGCGCATCAGGCACCAACCCGGCGAGAGTTCGAGGTCGAAGCGGGCCCGCAGCCGGGTGCGGCCGGTCACCAGCGCCTCGGGCCGCCCGCCCCGTCCGTCCGCCAGCCGCACCGACCGGATGTCGGGCAGCCAGCGCGGCATGCTCGCCTCCAGGTCGGCCGCGACGGCCCACACCTCGTCGAACGGCGCGTCCAGTACCGTCTCCCGGACGGCCGCGCCGGCGGTCACCGCCGCGATCACGTGCAGTCGCCGCACGGGGTCGAAGTCGGCGACCGGCCATACGGGTTCGTTCGCTGCGGTCACAGCTGCCACGCCCTTCGGAAGCTGAGTCGGGCCCGGGACAGCCGGGACTTCACGGTGCCGGTCGCCACGCCCAGCAGGTCGGCGGTGGAGCGCTCGTCCAGCCCTTCGAGGTCGCGCAGGACGAGGACGGCCCGGTGCTCGGGCGTCAACCGGGCCAGCACGTCGTCGATGTCGGCGGCCAACTGGGGGTCGCCCGGGCGCGGCAGTTCGGAGAGGTCGGCGGGCACGCAGCGGGCCGTCCGCCGGACGTGCCGTACCGCCTCGCGGACCGCGATCGCCCGGACCCAGCCGAACAGCGCCGCCGGATCCTGGAGTTGGCCCAGCTTCCGGAAGACCGCGATCAGCGCCTCCTGGGTCGCGTCGGGGCCGTCGTCCAGCGCGATCGGGCCGCACAGGCGTCGTACGTACGGTGCGACCAGCTCCAGCAGTTCGCTGACCGCCAACTGGTCGCCGCGCTGGGCTGCTCGCACCAGCTCGGCGCGGCCGGTGTCGGCTCGGGTGTCGGCTCGGGTGTCGGGACCATCCACATCCGACTCAGAGGCCGGTCGCCGCCCGGACGTTCCCTCCGCCCTCCGGGTTTCCGGTGTGACGCTCGCCACAGGAACGTCCGGCGTCCGCGCCCGCTCCTCGGGGTGACCCACCGTCACGCCACTCCGGGAGCCCTCGTGAACCACCGCACCGCCGCCCGCACCGTCGCGGCCGTCCTCGCCGCCGACGCCGTCGTCCACCTCTACTGGACCACGGGCCTCACCTGGCCCGCCCCGGACACCGCCACCCTCTCCCGGCTCGTCCTCAACGCCGACGTGCCGTTCACCCCGCGGATCCTGGTCCCGCTCGCCGCCCTGCTCCTCACCGCCGCCGCCCTGGTCCTCGCCCGTGGCGGCCGGCTCGACGCCCTGGCCCGCCGCCTGCCCGCCCCACTCCTGCACTGGGGCCCGTACGCGGTTGCCGTCGGCCTCCTCCTGCGCGGCCTCGCGGGCCTCGTCTGGATCACCGGTCTGGGCACCGACCCCGGCGACCTCTTCTACTGGCTGAACCTCGCCCTCTACACCCCGCTCTGCCTCGCCTGCGCCGCCGCCACCTGGGCGGTCGCCCGCAGCCACCGGCGACTGCCGGCTGCACCCGCTCGCTGAACGACCGGGCGGGGCCCGCCGCGCGCGGCGCGTGTGCGGCGGGCCCGACTGCGATACCGGGCGGTCAGGTGCCGTTCGGGCAGAAGCCGGCCCGGAGCAGATCGGTGAAGACGCCGATCGGGTCGTCCCAACCGCCGTCGGCCCAGTCGCCGTTGACGTTGGCGGTGAGCAGCCGTCCGCCGTCGCGCGTGCCGTAGGCGTAGGACCACGACCCGAAGAGCGCGCCGCCCATGCCCCAGACCGTCGCCCCGTCGGGAAGCCGCAGCGAGGAGATGCCGAGGCCGTAGCCGGCCTCGGGCAGCCAGTTGCGGGTGGGGACGGTGGTGAACATCTCGTGCTGCTGCGCCGGCGGCAGGAGGCGTCCCCCCAGCAGGGCGCCGAGGAACCGGTTGAGGTCCCCGGCGGTGGAGACGGCGCCCCCGGCGGCCCAGAACACGGACGGATCGAGCTCGGTCGCGTCGTGGACCGGCGCGCCGGGGTCGGTGCGGAACAGCTTCGTGTAGTGCCGGGAGTGCGGCCCGCGGATCGTCGGGTCGCTGCCGCGCGGCAGGTACGTGCCGGCCAGGCCCAGCGGGCGGCAGATCCGGTCCGCCAGCACCTCGTCGAGCGCCCGGCCGGTGGCCCGCTCGACGATCAGGCCGGCGAGGACGTAGCCGGTGTTGGAATACGCCCAGCCCGCGCCCGGGGCGAACGCGGGCGGACGGGACACGGCGATCCGCACCAGGGACTCGGGGGAGTGCGTCTCGTGCCGGTTCAGCGCCTCCTGGTCGTCGGTGTAGTTGGCGATCCCGCCGGTGTGGTCGAGCAGCATCCTGATGCTCACCGCGGTGCCGTCGTGGTCGCCGTGGAGCAGGCCGGGGAGCCACTGCTCCACGGTGTCCTCCAGGTGCAGGGCGCCCTCGGCCGCCAGCTGCAGCACGGCCGTGGCCACGAAGGTCTTGGTGATGCTGCCGATGCGGAAGCGGTCGTGCGGTGAACGGCTGCGACCGGTCCCGGTGTCGGCCGCCCCGGCGGTCCCGAACCACGTCCGGGTCGCCGTCGCGGACCTCGGTGAGGATGCCGGGAAGGCCGCCCCGGCCCACGGCCTCGTCGAGCAGGTGCCGGATCGCCCCGTAGTCGGCGGCCGGCGGGCCGGGCGGGCCGGGCGCCGGCGCCGCGGACGCGGACACCGGGCCCGGGGAGGCCGCCGGACCGGCGGCGGGCCGGCCGCTGTCCATCGGGGCCGTGTGCTGGTGCATGCCGTTCTCCTCCTGGTGGGTTTCCACGGATGCCCGGTCCTCGGCCCGCAGCGCGACCCGTCGGCGCGCGGCTCGCGGGCGGGTTCGGCCGCCGGGTCCGGTGATCAGCGGTCCCGGGGGTCGAGGTTCTGCCGTACCCGGTCCGCCAGTTGGGCCCGGTCGACGCCGGCGAGGGCGAGCGCACGCGGCACGGTGCCGACCTGGGCCTGCAGGATCCCGAGCAGCAGGTGCGCCGACCGCAGGTCCTTCTTGCGGGCGGTGGCGAAGCTCCGGTCCAGGGCGAGTCTGGTGGACGCGCCCATCCTCGGCTGCTGGGGATCGGGACTCGGCGCGGGCAGGTCGAAGCCGCTCGGATCGACGCCGACCGTACCGAGACTGTGCGCGAACTCCCGCTCCAGCGCCGCGCGGAGAGCGGCGTGATCGAGCCCGGCCGCGGCCAGGGCCTGCTGCGCACCGGACCCGTGGTCGGCGGCGAGCGCCAGCAGGAGGTGCTGCGCGTCGTACGCTGCCGACCCCTCCTGGCGGGCCTCGTCCATCGCGCAGACGAGGAGCGCGTGCAGGTACTCGTCAAACGCGCTCATCGCCGCGCCTCCTCAGCTCGACCCCGGCGGCGATGAGCCGCTTGGCGTGCTTCTTGTGGACCGCCTGGCGGGTCACCCCGAGCGCCTCGGACACCTGAGGCCACCCCCAACCCGCCCGCATCGCCTGCTCGACGGCGGCGTCCTCCAGACGGTCGGCGAGGCGCCGCAACGCCGCGACGGCCGCCAGGGCGTCGGCGGGGTCGGGCGGAAGGTCGTTCTCAGGAGCGGACACGCAAGCAACTCTAGTTGACTAATCGGGATAGTCAACCGGAGTTGCTCATTGTCCCGCCCCGGCACGACGGCCCCGGCACGACCGCTGCGGGCGGGCCGCCAGGCGGCCGCCGCGACGGGTCAGGCCGCTGCGTCCGGAACGGGGTCCCGGTCCGGGGCCGTGCGGTCCTGCGCCCACGCCCGGCGGGGGCGGGCGGGCAGCACCCGGCCGAAGACGCTGCCGCTGAAGTGGCCGCCGGCGAGTACGGTCGACGGCTGCTCCAGCTCCGCCAGCAGCCGTCGGCGCGTGGCGACGGCCGCGGCCGGATCGTGGTCGAACGCGCAGGCCCACTGGCTCTCCACGATCTGCACCTGGCTGTGCATGACGTCCCCGAGGACCAGGATCCGGCGCTCGTCGCGGCCGGTCGGGTCGGTGACCAGCAGGCTCAGGTGGCCGGGCGTGTGCCCCGGGGTCGCCAGGACGTGCACGCCCGGGGCGATCTCCGCGCCGTCCGCGACGAACCCGATCCGGTCCGCCAGCGGCGCCTGGACGGCCACCGGGTCGGGGCCGGCGGGGTCGTCCGTGCCCCACCAGTGCGTCCACTCGGCCTCAGCGGCCAGGTGCCGGGCCCGGGCGAAGGTCAGCCCGCTCGCGGCACGGGTGCGCCGGGTGCCGGGGGAGGGCGCGAGGTCGCTGGTCCAGCCGACGTGATCGTGGTGCAGGTGGGTGAAGAGCACGGTGTCCACGTCGTCGGGCGCCAGGCCCTCGGCGGCGAGCGCGGCGGGCAGGTTCCCGCCGCGGAAGGCGGCCAGCCCGGGGATCGCGAACTCCACGTCGCCGAGCCCCAGATCGACCAGTACGGCCCGGCCGTCCGCGGTCCGGACCAGGAACGAACCGATGCTGACCGTGAACCGGCCGTCCGCGTCCAGGTGGGCGCCGTGCGTCGCCCAGCCGTCCGGGGCGCTGCCCGGGAAGAACGCGGCCGGCTCGATCCGGCCGTGGCCGTCGGGCAGGTAGGTGACGCTGGTGCCGCCGACGGTCAGGCGGGCACGGGGGGACGGGTACGGCACGGTGGCCTCCACGGGAGTCTGGCTGCGGATCGCTTCGCCACTCACTCTCGGAGAGTCACGCCCCGCCGGGAAGTACGCACTTGCAAGTGCGGGACCCACTCCGGGGTCGGCTCTGGTGCCCCGCCGCCGGCTCGGCTAGGTTGCCGTCATGCCGCAGCCCCGCACCCGCCGTCCCCGTCCGGGCACCCCCGGAGCGGCTCCGGCACGGCTGCCGGACGGCCACCTCGCGGACACCTACAGCGCCCCCTGCCCGTCCCGCGCGGCGCTCGACCGGATCGCCGACAAGTGGACCGTGCTGATCGTCGGCGCCCTGGCCGGCGGTACCCGGCGCTACACCGAACTGCGCACGGCCGTCGACGGCATCAGCGAGAAGATGCTCACCCAGACGCTGCGCAGCCTGGAGCGCGACGGGCTGGTCGCCCGCGAGGTGTACCCGGTGGTGCCGCCCCGGGTCGAGTACCGGCTCACCGAACTCGGACGCACCCTCGACGCGCCGCTCGCCGCCGTCCGGGCCTGGGCCGAGCAGTACATCAACGAGGTCGAGGGCGCCCGGCTGCGGTACGACACCGAGGGGTGAGCGCCGCCCGGACGCCGCGGCGGGGAGTCGCAGCGGGCGCCGGGCGAGCGGTGGGCCGGACGGGTGCCGGGATCCCCCGGTGGCGGAGTGGCAGCCCGTCAGAAGGTGTGCGCACCGCTACGGTTCGGCGAGACCGGTCCGCCCCTTCTTCTCGTCTTGCCTCCGGATGGGAGAACGCATGCCCGGAACACCCCCTGCCCCGCTCGGCGCCGCCGCCGGCACCCGGTGGCTGGCCGCCCTGGTGCTGGTGCCGGCTCTCGCGGCCTGCTCCGGCGGTGGCGGTGGCGGTGGCGGTGGCTCCGGCAACGGCAGCGCGTCCTCCGCGGCGCGGTCCGCGTCCGAACCGGGGGCGACCCCGCCCGCCGAGGGCGGGCAGCCGCAGGAGCAGCGGACCAAGGCGGGCGGGAACCAGGGCGGCTTCAGTTCGGCTGGCCAGGTCACGGCCACGGCGAGCGGCACGTGGAGATCCGTACGGGTCGAACTGTCGAGCACGAACAAGGTGAGCTTCCGGGCGACCGTCAGCGACGTCCGCGACTGCACCCCCGGCAGCGGGTCGCCGCAGGCGAGTCCGGCCAGCCAACCCGTCGAGGTGGTCAACGGCCGAAGTCTCGCGGCGGCCGAGTTCACCTTCACAAGCCCGGAGCCGAACGTCGACGGGAAGCGCAAGATCTGCGCGACGGTCCGCATCGGCAACGAGAGCCGCACCCTGACGGCGGAGGGCGGGGTCAGCGTCTCCGGGGGCGGCGCGGGCGATCCGGACCCGGGCGGGTCGAGCCCGACGTCCCAGAAGCCCGGCAACAGCCCGAAGCCCGGCAATCAGAGCCCGAGCACGCGTCCCGGCGGCTCCCCGAACCCCGGTGGCGGATCCTCCGCCGAGCCCGCCCCGCTTCCGGCCCCGGCGGGTCCCCGCTGAGCACTGACGACCAGCCGGACGCCGACGGCGCCACCGCGGACGCCGACGGTGCCACCACGGCCGGCGACCGCGCGGCTCCCGCCCCGGTCGGCGGCGCGGCTCCCGCCCCGGACGGCGGCTCCCCGGCCGCCGTCACCCCGGACGCCACCGCCCCGGCGGCGGCCGACGAGGCGGCGGCGCCGACCGGCCGGTCGTGGAGCAGCTGGATCGGCCTGCTCGCCTCCTGGGTCGCGCCGACCACGTTCATCACGGCCCTGCTGTTCTTCTTCGGTTACGCCTACACCGACTCCCTCTACCAGCACTTCGGCGTGGACGCCGCCACGCTCGGCTTCTCCACCCAGGAACTGCTGCTGCGCAGTTCGCCGGCCCTCTACCTGCCCGTCGGCGTGCTGCTGTGCGGTGCCCTGCTGGCGGCGGTCGGCTACCACCTGGCGACCCGGACCGTCCGCAGCGGCTCGGACGGCCGCCGGGCGGTCCACCGGGCCTGCCTGGCCGTCCCGTTGCTGGTGGTCCCGCTCGTGGCGGTGGGCTTCCTCGCCGGGTTCGAGGTGATCGACGCCGGCCCGATGGGCACCCCGCTGATGCTGGGCGGCGCCCTGCTGGTGGTGGTGCTGGCCCGGCTGCTGGCCGTGCGGGCGGCCGGCGCCGCGTACCCGCTCACCGGTGAGCGGGCGGCGCTGGGCATCAGCGTGGCGCTGATCGTGCTCTGCTCGTTCTGGGCCGCCGGCGGCTTCGCCCACCAGAAGGGCACCGCCGACGCCGAACGGCTGGCCGACAACCTGGCCCTGCGTCCGGCCGTCGTGCTGGACACCACCGAGCGGCTCTACCTCGGGTGGCCCGGAGTGGACGAGCGCGCGCTGCCGGACGCGGGCGAGAACCAGCGGTTCCGCTACCGCTACCGGGGCCTGCGGCTGCTCGCCCAGGCCAACAACCGGATGTTCCTGATCCCGCGCGACTGGACGTGGGAGGACGGCAACGTGCTGATCCTCCCGGTCGACGCGGGCGTGCGGATCGTGTTCCACCCGGGCTGACCGGGCCGCGGTGGGCTGACCGGGCCGCGGCGGGCCGGTGGCCTGTCGGCTCGGCCGTACGTCCTCGACCACCGCCACCAACTCGGGTGTGGCCGACCGGAAGTGCGCCCACCCGCCGACCTCCGACACCCGCACCGGCCGCCCGCACCGGCCACCCGCCGTCGGGCCGCCGAAGGATCCGGCGACCGGGCCGCTCACCCCGGCGGTCGAACACCCGCAACCGCAGGTGGGCCGTGGCAGTCGGGGCCGGGCCGGTTCGGTGGCCGGTCGGTGCGCACCGGCACACACTGGGTGGGTGCCCGTTGAACACCCGTCCCCCTCGGAACGCGCGCTGCTGGCCGCCGTCGAGTCCCTGCCCGACACGGGAGAGTGGTCCTGCGCCTGGGTCACCCTGGCCCAGGGCCGACTCTTCACCCCCCGACCGTGGCCGGCCTCCGGTGCGCCCCGCCGCGGGGCGGGCGGGCGCAGCTTCCCGAACGCCCTGCGGGTGGCGCGGCAGACCAACGGCGCCTACGTGGAGGGGTTCAGCTATGCCGACGGGACGGTTCGGGCCCACGCGTGGTGCGTCGACCGGGACGGAGCCGTGCTCGACCCGACCTGGCCGCCCGGCGGTTCAGCGGACGCCTACCTCGGCGTGCCGATGACACCGCGCTTCGTGGAGGCCTTCCAGCAACGCACCCTGACCAAGACCCATTTCGTGGGTGTGCTGGACGCCCAGGTCCAGGCCGAACGCGACGCGGACCGCATCCGCACCGACGGCATCCCCGACTGGGCGCTGGTCGACACCGGCCGCCCGCTGCCCCCTCTCGGCCCGCCGGCCGGTTGAACGGGTACCGCCGCACGGCGCAGCGCGGTGGGTGGCACGGCACGCGCGGCGGTGATGCTGGGAACGCGGCGGGCCGGCCGTGGACCCCCGAGCAGGGCCGGCCCCTGACCGCCTGCAACGAGCGCTCCCGCCAGGCCCCTTGGCCGCCCGGCCGCCCGGCTCAGAGTTCGATGACGATCTTCCCCTGGGTGTGCCCCTCCTGGCTGAGGGCGAACGCCGCCGCGAGTTCCGCCAGCGGGAACGTCGCCGCGACGTCCACCGTGAGCCGGCCCGCGTCCGCCAGCCGCCCCAGCTCCGCCAGGTCCTCGCCGAGCGGGCGGACCCACATCCACTGACCGCCCGCGCCGAGCACGGCGTGGTCGGCGATCGAGGCGTGCCGCCCGTCCTCGGCCAGGACCGCCAGGGTGGCGTCGAGGACCCCGCCCACGAAGTCCGCGACGACGGTGACCCCGTCGGGCGCCAGCGCACGGACGCGCTCGGCCAGCCCGTCCCCGTAGGCCACCGGCTCGCAGCCCAGCCCGCGCAGCCGGTCGTGGTTGCGCGGCGAGGCGGTGCCGATGACGCGCGCACCGGCCGCCCGGGCGAGTTGCACGCCGAACGAGCCGACACCGCCGGCTGCGCCGTGCACGAGGACCGTGTCACCGGCGCCCGTGCCGAGGCGGGTGAGGAGTTGATGGGCTGTGAGCCCGGCCAGTGGTAGCCCGGCGGCCTGCGCCCAGCTCAGCGAGGCGGGCTTGGCGGCGAGGGCGCGGACCGGCACGCTGACGTACTCCGCGAAGGTGCCGCCGTGCACGTAGTCCTTGCGGGCGTACGCCATCACCTCGTCGCCGACCGCGAACTCGGGCACGTCGATGCCGACCCGCTCGACGGTGCCGCTGACGTCCCACCCCGGAACCACCGGGTACACGACGTCCATCAGGCCGTCGAGCCCGCCCGCCATGATCTTCCAGTCGACCGGGTTGACCGCGGCGCACCGGACCTTGACCAGCACCTCGCCGGGCGCGACCTTCGGCAGCGGCAGCCGGGTCTCGCGGAGCACCTCCGTCCCGCCGTAGGTCTCGTACGCCATCGCTCGCATGCTGTTCTCGGACATCCTCGCAACCTCTCCGTATGTCGTCGTGCCGTTGAGCCGCCGTGCTGTTCAGTCGTCGTGCCGTCGTGCCGTCGTGCCGTCGTGGCGTCGTGCCGTCGTGGCGTTGAGCCGTCCTGCCTTCGAGCCGTTCGCGGATCCGTCCCATCGCACCACGGCGGAGCCCCGACACGCCGGAGGACAGGGCGCGGCCGTGCCCGGTGCGCCGTCCGTCCCGCGCCCGGCCCCCGATGAGCGCCGGCCCGGCGGCCCGACCGGTACGGATACGACCGGACCGGTCCGGGCACGACACCCGCACGGGCGAGCACACCGCGCGGGGTGGCCACCGCGCCCGCACGATGGAGGCGGCCTCCGCCCGGACCCGGCGGTCCACGGACCGTGCCCGGGGCTCCCGGTGCGGGGGTACGTTCCGGCCCCGGTCGGCTGCGGACCCGCACGGTCCGGCCGTCCCACGGGCCACGCACCAGGAGGAGAAACGATCATGGCAAGCGAGAAGCCCACCTTCGCCATCCGCGGAGACGACCTCACCCTCGACGACGAGGGCCGCGTCCACATCGCCGACCCCGAACTGGCCCGGTCGGTCGCGAACGTCCTGGCCTTCACACCGCACCCCGGATCCTCCGGAACGACCGTCAACAACTGCCACGGCGGCAACTGCTCCGCCGGCTGCGCGCCGAAGTGAGCGCCGCCCCCGGCGAACTGTCGCCGTTCGACCAGGAATTCACCGCCTCCGTACGGCCCGACCGGCTCCAGCTCATCCTGCTGCCGACCGAGCAGTGCAACTTCCGCTGCACGTACTGCTACGAGGACTTCGCGATCGGACGGATGGCCCCCGAGGTCGTCACCGGCGTGAAGAACCTCATCGACCGGCGCGCCGCCGACCTGCGACACCTCCAGGTGTCGTGGTTCGGCGGGGAGCCGATGCTCGGCCGCGGAATCGTGGAGGAGGTCTCCGCCCACGTGCAGCGCGCCCAGCAGCGCCACCCCGACCTCGGCTACGGCAGCGACATGACGACCAACGGCTACCTGCTGGACGGCCGCACGGCCGACCACCTGGCCGGCCTCGGCATCCGGTCGTACCAGGTCTCCCTGGACGGCCCGGCCCGCTTCCACGACCGGACCCGGCTACGGGCCGACGGCCGGGGCACCTTCGAACAGATCTGGCGCAACCTCGTCGAGATCCGCGCGGGCTCGGCCGACGTCAAGATCCTGCTGCGGGTCCACCTCACCCCGGAGAACCTCGCGGCGATGCCGGAGTTCCTCACCCGCATCCGGGACACCTTCCTGGACGACCCCCGGTTCCGGGTCTTCCTCAAGCGCGTGGTGCGCCTCGGCGGACCCAACGACGCGACCATGGACGTACTCGACCCCGAGGAACAGCGGATCGCCGAACTGCGCGCCCTGCTGACCGAGGGCGGCGGCCCCGAGCGCCTGTTCGCCGCCGAGGACGTCTGCTACGCCGCCCGCGCCAACTCGCTGCTGGTGCGCGCCGACGGCCGGATCGGCAAGTGCACGGTGGCGCTGTCCGACCCGGTCAACGACATCGGCCGGCTGCGACCGGACGGCTCGCTGGAGATCGACAACCCCCGGCTGCGCCCCTGGCTCCAGGGCTGGGAGGCGCGCGATCCGGAACTCAACGGCTGCCCGTACGCGGCGTTCACCCGCGGGCGGACGCAGGCGCCGGCCCAGCCCCGGCCGCAGCCGCTGCTGCAGATCTCCAAACGGCCGCTCGCCGCAGCTTCCTCGGCCTGACCGCCCCGCCGTCCGCCGGGCCGGCCACGGGGCGGTCCGGCGGACGGCGCCGAGCGGCGGGACCCACCGGCCCCGGGGCCGCGTCAGCCGGCGGCGGGCGGGCGCTTCCGGAGCGGCGGGATGTCCGCGGACGGCGGGGCGGTGGTGAGGGCCTGCGGCTGCGCGGCCCAGTGGCGGATGCCGGCGACGTCGATCCCGAACGGCGGGTCCGCCTGGAAGGGCGCGAGCGCCTGCGCGGACCGGGCCAGGAGCGCAGCGGCGCCCTTGGCGTTCCCGCGCGCCGCGTGGGTGAGGCCGACCGCGTACTGGGCCAGCGCCCGCCACAGGGCCCGCTCCTCCTCCGGGGCCGCCTTCCAGCGGTCCTCCATCACCTCGTGGGCGTGGAACGGCCTTCCGTCGTCCAGCAGTTGCTGCGCCTCCGCGAGCGTCTGCCCGGGAGTGCGGACCACGCCCTCGGGCTGGCGCGGAGCACCGCTGCTCCCGTACGGCAGCGGCCGGCCCAGCGCGTCACGGGGACGCCCGTTGCGGGCCCGCCCCAGGGCGTCACGGTCCCGGCCGGCCCGCCCGGCGACCCGCCGCGGCGCGGCGGGGGAGTCCTGCGGGTGCCCGCAGTCGGCACGCAGCCTCCCGCACCGCACACACACCTGTTCCAGCCAGCACGCCGCCTCGCCGCCCTCGTACTCCACCGCTCCCATGCGGCCATTGTCCTCCCCCGAGCGGCCGGGGAGCGGGGGGCCGGTGATTGGCCCGTTCGGGGGATCTGTCCAGATTGGCGGGGCTTGGGCGGAATGTGGAGCGTGCCCGAGGGCGTTGGTGCTCGTTGTCGAGACTGTTGACCCTTCAAGCAGGAGGTAGCCGTCATGACCACCGCGATCGACTGGGACCACCCGAAGGACCCGCAGCCCGGCTGGCAGCTGGACCACGTCCGGCAGTACGTCTCCTCCGAGGGCGCCGAGGGCCACTTCTGGAACGGCACCCGGACCCTGCTGCTGACCACCGTCGGCCGGGTCTCGGGGCAGGCGGTGCGCACGCCGCTGATCTACGGGGAGGACGACGGGAACTACCTGGTCGTCGCCTCCAAGGGCGGCGCCGCCGAGCACCCGCTGTGGTTCAAGAACCTGACCGCCCACCCCGAGGTCCGCATCCAGGTCGGCCCGCGCATCTCCCAGGGCACCGCGCGAATCGCGACCTCCGCCGAGCGCGCTGCGTTCTGGCCCGTGATGGTCGGGCACTGGTCGGCGTACGACGAGTACCAGGCGAAGACGGACCGGGAGATCCCGGTGGTCGTCATCGAGCCCGTCTGAGCCCACCTGGCCCACCTGCCTGCCTGCCGGCCCTGCCGGGACACGCCGGTCGGGGGCTGTCAGCCGTGGAAGCGCACCCTCACCAGGAAGCAGTCCTCGGGGAGCTGGAGCAGGTACTCGTCGGCGTACTCGACGTACGAGTCCCCGTAGGGTTCCCGCTGCTCGACGAAGACGTCCGCGCCGGAGTCGAGCCACTGCCCGTCCAGGGTGAGCAGATGGTCCGTCGTGTTCACGTAGGAGCACAGGCGGCGGACCTGGACGTCCTCCGGTTCGGCGAACCTCGCGATCGGGTCCCACATCGTCGTGGCGGTGAGGGAGCGAATACGAGGCGTGTCCTGGATGGCACGGATGACCTCCTGCTCCTCGAACTGCCCACGGAACCGGGCGTTCGGGCCCAGGCCGTGTACGGCGCTGAACTCCCTCCGCAGCTCGTCCATGGTGCGCGCCGGCGGGAAGGGCCGGGCGTACTCGTGCCAGGCCCGCCACGCGTCCCGCGCCTCCGCCGCCGTCGCGTCGCGGCGCGTGTCGAGGTCGAGCAGCCCCCGCGGCCCACCGTCGCAGAGCGAGGGAGGCAGCGGCGGGCGGGCCAGGTAGGAGGGCGCGGTGTCCTCGACCCGGATGCGGCGCGGGTCGGCCTCTGCGCCGGGCCGGACGTCGAACGTCCTCTGGAGGCCGATGCCCCAGGCGTCCCACTCGCCCTGGTAGGGGCCGTGGTCCCCGTTGATGCCGAACGGGTGCACGAGGTCCAGGCGAACCTGTCGATCGCCAACACGGACTTCGACCAATCGGCGGTTTCGAGAGGGTGCGGGGCGGCGGCGCGGGGGCGGGGTACGGGGGGCCCCCCCCCCCCGGCAGCGGGGGGATTTTGGGATTTATCTTGCGGGCGGACCCCCGGGGGAAAACTTGACGGGTTGGGTGGGCTGTTTTTGTTTTATACCCGCGCGGGGGGGGGGGGCGGGGGGGGGCCGGGATCCGTCGGCCCCGCGCGCCCGTTCAGCGGGAGAAGTAGGCCTTGACGCTGACGGCCGGACCGCCTGCGTACTTCTGCACGGCTGCCGCGGCGTCGCCGGATACTGTCACGGATGCCGTACTGCCTGCCGGGACCGTCGTCAGGCCGCCGATCGCGACCGCCTCGGCCACCTGCTGGGATGCGCCGGGCTTCGGCGCGTCGTAGACCAGGTAGACGATGCGGACGGACACGGGTGCGGTGTTGGGGTTCGTCAGGACGACCTGGTGGAAGGCGTCGAACTTGCTCATGGGTCGGCCGGCCGCGTCGGCCGGGGTGGCCCGGACGGCGGAGGCGTCGGCCGGAAGCTGCTCCGGAGCAGCCTCCTTGACGGTCACCCGGACGTCCTTGACCCGGTCGGCGCCGGCGCCGCTGAAGGCCAGGACGTCGTAGCCGTCACCGGGTTGGACGACGAGGCCGCCGCGGTCGCTGCCGTAGGCGGTCGTGACCCGGACGTCCGGCAGGTCCTTCCCCGCGCCGTCCACCGCGGTGATGACCAGGGTCGGCGCCACACTCGTCGGCCCGTCGTTGCGGATGGAGAGCGTCTGGTCGATGTACTCGCTCTCGCCGTGCGCCTGGTAGCCGAAGGAGAGCGCCGCCGGTGCCGGGCTCGCGGGGCCGGTTGCGGCGGCCGAGGGTGCCGCGGCGCCGGTGGCCGGCGGGGGCGGGGAGGCCGCGTCGGCGGCCCCCGACGACCGGGCGGAGTTCGGACCGCAGCCGGCGATTGCGGCGAGGGCGAGGGCGGCACCGGCGACGGCCGCGGCCTGCCGGTGTCGAACGGAAGATCGAGCGATGCTTGGCATTTGCGGGAGAGTAGCGCAAGTGAACGACACCGCTGCCGGGTGACCGGCGGTCGTTCGTCCAGGTCGGCACCCGGGGCGGTCGTGATCCGGGCCGCCCTGGCCACCCCCATGGACGCCGCATGGAGCCTCATGGGCGCCTGCACGGCCGTCGACGCGGTCCGTACCGGCATCGGTCCCGCCGACATCGGCGCCGCCGCCCTCGAAGGGATCGCGCTCACCTCGGCCGGTGCCGAACGGCGCCAGCAGGGCCGCACGGCTCCTCGACCTCACCCTGGGTGGCCTGCGGGCTGCCGGTGAGGAGGGCGCGTGGGGGCAAAGAATCCGGCGCGGGTGGAACCGAGTCGGGACACGATCGCGGCAGTGCGCGAACAGTCCCGACCTAGCCTGGCGGCATGACTGCAGACCGCACGTCCGTACGCCTCCGCCGCCCCGCCGTCCTGGCCGGGGCGGCGGCCCTCCTCCTCGGGGTGTCCGCCTGCTCCTCCGGCGGCAGCACCGCCGGGTCCGGTCGGCTCTCCTACGACCAGGTCCGCTCCACCGCGCGCGACCTGTCCGCGGGTGGCGCCTGTCCGTTCGGCCTCGACCTCGCGGCGGCCCTCAAGGCGGCCGGGATCGAGCGTCCGGTCACCGCCGGGGCCGGGAAGCGGCCCGTGGCGGAGGGCGAACTCGGCGACGGCCTCCCGGCCCAGCCCTGGCCCGCCACCGCGACCCCGCTGCCCGGCATGCCGTCGATACCGGCCACGCCGCCCAGCGCCCAGATCACCTGCCACTACACGGTCGGCGCCACCCCGGTGCGGGTCGACCTGCTGGCCACCCCGGTGTACGGCCCGGCGTTCGCGCTGATGCTGCCGCACATCCAGCGCCATGGCGCCATCAAAGTAAGGAACTTGGAGCAGTTCGCCGCGGAGCAGCCGGGTGCCGGGCAGACCGCGGTCACCCCCGAGGGCGGACGGGTCGGGGTGGCCCGGGTCGCGTCCCACGGCCCGGGCGACCTCGCCCTGGTCGTTGCCCAGGACACCGAGGCCCGGACCGAGCCGGCCCTCACCGGGGAGCCCCTGCGCAAGGTCACGGAGCGGCTCGCCGCCCAACTCCGCCCGTAGGAACCGCCGGAGCAACGTGGAAGGGGGAGGGGGAGAGGTAGGGGTAGCCGTAGGGTGGACACGCCTGCTGGCCGCACTGTGGAACGGGAGTGACGGGTCGTAGCTTCGGCGTCATGGAACCCACATGTTCGGCAATTACCTTACGGTCCGTGCTCCGTCGGTTGGGTGCGGGGGCGGCGGGTCTGGCCCTCCTGGGCGCGGCGAGCGTGTCGACGGGCGTCGCGTCGGCGGATGCGGTGCACTCGCGCGATCGCGGGAGGCTGCTCTCCGATTCGACGATCGCCCTGACGGAGAAGGAGGACCTGGCCACGGCGCTGTCCGAGGCCGGGTACGACGCGGGTGCGGTCCGGTTCGGGGTTGCGGCCCACCGCCTGGTGTACCGGACCGTGGACCCCGGCGGTCGGCCGATCACCGCGAGCGGGCTGCTCGTGCTGCCGCTCGGCGGCGAACACGCGTTGCGGACCGTATCGTTCACCCACGGCACGGTCGTCCACCGGTTCGATGCCCCCTCCACCTCGGTCGGGGCGGGATTCGTGTCCTCCCCGGCCCTCACGTACGCGTCCGCCGGCTTCGCCGCCGTCGCCCCGGACTACCTCGGCCTCGGCACCGGCCCGGGGCTCCATCCCTGGATGGACGTGCCCTCGGAGACGACCGCCGCCGTGGACATGCTCCGGGCAGCGCGCGCTTTCGTCCTGCGCACGGGCCGGGAGCTGGCACGCGACGTGCTGGTCACCGGGTTCTCCCAGGGCGCCTCGGCCGCGATGGGACTCGCGCGCACGCTCCAGGAAGGCGGCGACCGGTGGTTCCGGCTCCGGGCCGTCGCTCCGGTCGGGGGCGCCTATGACTTCCGGTACGCCGAGTTGCCCGCGCTGCTCGACGGCTCGCTCGAAGCGAAGTCGAGTGTGCTGTACGCCGCTTACCTCCTTGTTGCCTGGAACCGGCTGCACCGGCTGTACGGATCCCCGGGCGAGGTCTTCCGGGCGCCGTACGCCGACACGATCGAGGACCTGTTCGACGGAGCGCACACCGGTCCGCAACTCGTCGCCGGCACGCCCGATACCGTGGACGCACTGCTCACGACACGGGGCCTGGCGCTGCTGCGCCACCCGAGCGGCCCCCTGGCCGACGCACTTCGGGTGGCCGACAGCACCTGCGACTGGGCGCCGCGTGTCCCGGTCCGCCTGTACGCGGCCGAGGCGGACGAACAGGCGGCCAACGCCAACACGGACCACTGCGCGACGGCGCTCCGGTCGCACGGCGTGCACCCGGCCGTCGTCAACCTCGGCACCCCGGACTTCAAGGGCTCCCGGCACCTGGGCTCCAACGTCGCAGCCACGGCGGCCATCGTGCGCTGGTTCGACGGGCTGGGCTGAGAACCCCCTCGGACCGCCCGGCGGCGCCGACCCGCGTCGGCCCACCGCGGCGGTCGTCCGCGTACGGACCCGTCGGCGGGGAGGGCAGCGGATTCCCCGGTGCTACCTGCCCGAACATATCCTCGGTGGGAGACAGGACATACGGTGCGGTTCGAGGCGATGAGGAAGCAGATGAGCACAATCCCGGCGGAGATCGACACCCCGGACATCATGGTCGACCTGGACGTCCTCGAACGGAACGTCGAGCGGATGGCCGCGGCGCTGAAGGCCAAGGGCCTGGCGCTGCGCCCGCACGCCAAGACCCACAAGATGCCGGAGGTCGCCGCGCGGCAACTCGCGGCGGGGGCCGTCGGACTGACGGTGGCGACCATCGGGGAGGCCGAGGTCTTCGCCGAGCACGGTGCCACCGACCTGTTCATCGCCTACCCGCTGTGGATCGGGCCCCGCCAGGCGCAGCGTCTGCAGCGGCTCGCCGAACGGGCCGGGATCGCCATCGGCACGGACTCCGTCGAGGGGGCGGAAGCGGCGGGCCGCCACCTGGGAGCCGCGGCCGGCGGCATCGAGGTCATGGTGGAGATCGACAGCGGCCACCATCGCAGCGGGGTCCGCCCGGAGCAGGCCGTGGAGGTTGCCCGCGCGGCGGCCGGGGCGGGGCTGCGGGTGGCCGGAGTGTTCACCTTCCCGGGCCACAGTTACGCTCCGGACATGCCGGCGAAGGCCGCCGAGGAGGAGCAGCAGGCCCTTGGGCGCGCCGCCGAACTGCTCGCCGCCGCGGGCTTCGACATCGAGCGGGTGAGCGGCGGCTCCACCCCGACCGCGGAGCTGACGGCCGGCTCGGCGGCCACCGAGGTGCGGCCGGGCGTCTACGTGTTCGGCGACGCCCAGCAGCTCGAACTCGGGCGGTGCACCCTGGCGGACATCGCCCTGACCGTCGCGGCGACCGTCGTCAGCAGGCACGAGGGCACGGACGGCGAGCCCCGGCGGATCGTGGTGGACGCGGGCAGCAAGGTCCTCGGCGGCGACCGGTCCGCCTGGGCGACCGGCTTCGGCCGGCTCATGGACCACCCCGACGCCCGGATCACGGCGCTGTCCGAGCACCACGCCACCGTGCAGTGGCCCGACGGCGGCGACCTGCCCGCGCTCGGCGAGCGGCTGCGCGTGGTGCCCAACCACGTCTGCATCGCGGTGAACCTCGTCGACGACGTCGCCGTGGTCCGCGGCGGCGAGCTGGTGGACCGCTGGCGCGTGGCGGCGCGCGGCAGGAACGCCTGACCGCCGGGGTGCTCGGGTCGGCGGCGCCGCCGTAGGCGCGGCGGCGCCACCGTACGCGCGGTGGCGTCGCCTCCGCTGCTCTCGGGTTCCTCCGGGGATCTTCCTTCGGGATCTTCCTTCGGGGTCGGGGCGGGGATCGGCCAGTCCGACGGGGGCGGGCGGGCAGTGTTTCGGTGCGGGGCGCGCGGGCCGGTCGCGGGCGGTCGTCCGGTCCGCTGCCTGTGCGGATGCGGCCGGGCCCGCGGGTGGACGGTGCCGAGCCTGCGGTACGGCCCGGCCGGGCCCGGTAGGTCGACGGAGCGAGGTCGGTGCAGCTCATCCGGCCGGGGCGGCGGGCGCTCGCCGGGTGGCTCAATCCGTACTCGACCCGTCGTGGCGCCGGAGGTTAGCGTCGGGGAGCCCGGTGCGACGTGCTCGCGTCAACGACGCGCGGCCCGGGTGCTGTCGGGCGAACACGCGCCGGTACTCACCGGCGCGGCGGCGGGGACCGGCCCGGTGCCGGTGGACGCCGTCCACCATCCGAAGGGGGAACAGCACATGCGATCGAACACGGTGACGAGGTCACTCGTCGGACTCACCGCCGCCCTGGGCATCGCCGTCGGCGGTGTGGCGGGCGCGGGCGCGGCCTTCGCGGCCCCGGCCGCCCCGGCTGCCCAGGCCGTCCAGGTGGAGTCCGCCACCCAGGGCGTCCTCGCGGTGAACAACCTCGGGCTGAACAGCGCGCAGGCCCAGAACGTCCAGCGCTGGCTGCGCGAGCACTGGGGTTACGGCGGGGCGATCGACGGCCAGCTGGGCACCGAGAGCTGGAAGGCGTTCCAGCGCGGGCTCAAGACGTACTGGGGCTACGGCAGCTCGATCGACGGCATCGTCGGCACCGAGACCGTCAAGGCGCTGCAGCGCCTGCTGAAGGCGCACTGGGGCTACACCGGCGCGATCGACGGCGAGGCGGGCCCGGGCACCCAGGCGGCGTTCAAGAGGTTCGCCGGCTGACGGTCCGGCCCAATGGCCCGCCGGGGGACGGCCCACCGTCCGCCCGGCGGGCCGTTCCCGCACGGTGCCACCGGTCGGGCGTCAGAAGGAGCGGCGCGGCGGAGTCAGGCGGAGGCTTCCGGCCGGCTCAGTAGCCGCGGACCAGGAGGTCGACCCGGGTCTGGGGCCAGGTGGTGTGCAGGTAGTAGTCCTCGGCCGCGCGCCGGCGCAGGATCCACGCCTCGGGGTTCTCGCCGCGTGCTCGGACGCGCCGGAGGCAGAGGTCGCGCGGGGCGTCGACGTAGGCGGTGGCGTGGTAGTAGGGGGCGAGTTCAGGGCGGGCGGAGTAGACGCCTTCGACGATCACGGTGGTGCCCGGGGCGACCTCGCGCCAGTCGCCGAGCCGTCCGGTGGTCCAGTCGTAGACCTGGTAGCGGGCGGCCCGGTCGTCCCGCAGCGGGGTCAGGACCTGGTCCCGGAGGCGTTCCCAGTCGACGTAGCGGTGGTAGCCCTGCTGCGCGTCGAGCCGCTCCCGCTCCTGGTCGGGCATGGGACGGTAGAAGTCGTCGACGTGGACGACGGCGGCCGGGGCGTCGAGGAGTTGCGACGCTGCGGCGGCCAGCGTCGTCTTGCCCGACCCGCCGGGGCCGTCGATGGCGATGATCCCGGTGCGCCCCCGGGCGCGGGCCGGGCGGAGGACGGCGTCGGCGATGTCCTTGGCCCGTTCGATCACGTCCGTGAACCGGTGGTGCACCTGCAACTCGGTGGTCCGCGCTGCGCTCGACAGGACGGCGGTCTTGGCTCGCCCCTGGTCCCCGGGCCCGGCTCCGAGCAGTTCCCGCGTGATGAGGATCGACTCGATGACGGTGGCCCCGACGTCCCGCAGCAGCCGCTGGACGTGTTCCATGCCCTGCTCCCGGTCGTGCAGCAGCGGCGCGCACCGTTCGACGAGGGCGGCGAGCCGGGCCGCGCGCTCCGGGGGGAGGCCCCGGACGTTGTCGAACACGAGAACTCCTTGGGGTGAGCCACAGCGCGGGTGCGAGGCGGTGTGCGCGGCGGGGCCAACCTACGGCCCGGCCGTCCGGGGCCGCCACCGGATTCCGGGCCGCGCGAACCGGTGAGCGCCGAGGCCTGCGGCGTCCTCGTGCTCACAAGGGGATGAGGACGTCCTGGTGGGCCCCGTCGAGGACGAAGCCGTTGTCCAGCCGGACCCGGACCGTCACCCGCTTCCCCTGCTCCCGGTGGGCGGCCCAGTGCGGCTCCAGCGCGGCGATCTCGGTCTCCAGCCGGTTCCGGCTCGCCGCCGGCATGGTGTGCCCGTAGTCCTCGAACAGCGCGGTGAGGCGCTGGTACTCAAGGACCTCGTGGCTCTCGGGGAGTTCCCCGTCCACCCGGTCGACGGTGCCCTCGATGCCGGCTCCGAGCGAGAGGAACCCGACCACGGCCCCGGGCTCCCCGGCGACCGCCTCGCCGATCGCCAGGTCCTCGGCCAGCCGTACGCGCCGGCCCTTCTCCAGGGTCATCCGTCCTCTGCCTCTCCGTCGTCCGGTGCCGCCGGCCGGGCCGGCCTGCTGCCCGGCCATTATCCGCGGCGCGCCCTCGTCGGCATCAACGGCAGCTTCTTCATGCCGGACGTCAAGGCCGACGGCAGCGCCATGAGTTTCGGTGTCTCCGCGCGCGACGGCAAGCTGCTCGGCGCGTCCTGCTTCGACCCGCACCCGACCTCCCCCACCGACGACCGCACCGGCGTGCTCCTCCAGTACAACGTCCCGTACCTCAGCGTCTTCCGGACCGAGCTGTCCGTCGGGGTCCGCGGCAGCGCCGAACGGCTCACCGTCGACGACATCAACCGCAACCCCGGCCTCGCCCGCGGCTGCCCCCGCGACGCCGACGACCTGGCCCACCGCACCGCGTACGAGGTCGACGGCAAGGGGGTGACCGTCTACGCCGACCCCGACGAGATCGTGCTGTTCAACGACGCCTACCGGCTGCCCACGCCGAAGCGCGGCAACAACGGCGACCGCGACGCCGCCGGCAAGGAGGTGATCACCGCCGACAACGACCCCGGCTTCGAGATCGTCCTCGACTCCGACGGCCGGATCACCGAGGGCGGCGACCGCGGCGGACGTGACGTGCCCGTCCGGGGCCACATCCTGCAGGCGACCGGCGCGGCCAACACCGCCTGGCTGAAGGCCCAGTACGCCAAGCGCGGCACCCTCGGCTTCACCCTGGACGTCGGCCAGAAGCTCAAGGACGTCACCCGCGACCGCTACGTCGACCTCGACGAATCGGTGGACCTCGTTGCCGGCGGCCGCCGCATGCTCGTGAACGGCAGGAGCGACTTCAAGACCGACGCGGGACCGTGCTCCCGCATCTACGAGCCGGACGGTGTCACCAAGAAGAAGGTCGACCAGGACCACCCGATCACCCTCGCCGACGTCTGCCGCGACGCCCGCACCGTCCTCGGCGTCGACGGCTTCGGCCGCACGGTGTTCGCCACCCTCACCGGCCCCCGCGACCTCAAGGGGCCGTTCACCGGCGCCCACGTCGACGGCGACCTGCTGCCGCCGCTCGCCGACCTGCTGGCGAAGGCCGGGCTCATCGACGCCGTCAACCTCGACGGCGGCGGCTCCACCACCCTGCTCACCGACGGGACCGTCCAGAACGGCCTGGCCGACGTCTCCGCCGACAAGGACACCCGGGTGCTGCGCCCCGTGTTCGACGCGGTCTACGCAGGCAAGGGCGGTGTCCCGGTGCTGCCGGTCGCCGGGGGCTGACGGACCACCCCTCCCGCCACCGCACGCACCCGGGGCCCGCCGCGCACGCCGCGCCGCGGGCCCCGGGCGTACGGACCGGCCGCCGCGCGGCTGTCACCCGTTCGGCGGGCGCGTGGTCGTGGCCGCCGTCGCGACCCGGGAGGCTTGCGGTGGCGGCAGGTCGGCGGCCGTCCGAGGCGAGGAGCGTGAGATGACCCACCACACCGGACCGGGTCCGGCCCGGCAGGACATCGCGCAGGCCAACGCGGCCGCGCGGGGCCGCCTGCCCTTCGACGACACGCGGGACCTGCAGGATGCGCGCCGGGGCTTCCTCGGGACCGCCACCGACCCGCTGATCCGGGACGGCGAGCGGGTGGTGTGGGACCTGGAGGCGTACGGCTTCCTCGACCAGGACTGCCCGGACAGTGCGAACCCGAGCCTGTGGCGGCAGAGCCGGCTCTGCTCCGACCACGGCCTCTTCGAGGTGGTCGAGGGCATCTACCAGGTCCGCGGGTTCGACCTCTCCAACATGACCGTGGTCGAGGGCGAGCGCGGCGTGCTGGTGATCGACCCGCTGATCTCCGCCGAGACCGCGGCCGCCGCGCTCGCCCTCTACCGCGCGCACCGCGGTGACCGCCCGGTGACCGCGGTCCTGTACACGCACAGCCACGTCGACCACTTCGGCGGGGTGCGCGGCGTCCTGGCGGAAGCGGAGATCGCGGCCGGCGTCCCGGTGATCGCCCCCGAGGGGCTGATGGAACACGCGGTCAGCGAGAACGTGTACGCCGGCACCGCCATGGCCCGCCGCGCCGCGTACATGTACGGGGCCGCGCTGCCGAAGAACCCCCGCGGGCAGATCGGGGCCGGCCTCGGCCAGACCACCTCCACCGGCACCGTCGGCCTCGTCCCGCCGACGCTCGACATCACCCGCACCGGGCAGGAGGAGACCGTCGACGGGATCCGGATGGTCTTCCAGCTGACCCCCGGCACCGAGGCCCCGGCCGAGCTGAACATCTTCTTCCCCGGGCACGGCGCGCTCTGCATGGCCGAGAACGCCACCCACAACCTGCACAACGTCCTGACCCTGCGCGGCGCCCAGGTCCGCGACGCGCGCGTCTGGTCGCGCTACCTCACCGAGGCGATCACGCTGTTCGGCCACGCCGAGGTGGCGTTCGCCTCGCACCACTGGCCGGTGTGGGGCAGCGAACGGGTCACCGCCTTCCTCACCGAGCAGCGGGACCTGTACGGGTACCTGCACGACCAGACCCTGCGGATGATCAACCGCGGGATGACCCCGCTGGAGATCGCGGAGGCGATGCGGGTGCCGCCGGCCCTGGAGCGCGCCTGGCACACCCACGGCTACTACGGGTCGTTCAGCCACAACGTCAAAGCGGTCTACCAGCGCTACCTCGGCTGGTTCGACGGCAATCCCGCCCACCTGTGGGAGCACCCGCCGACCGAGGCGGCCGCCCGGTACGTGGAGTTCATGGGCGGCGCCGAGGAGGTGCTGCGCCGGGCCCGCAGGTCCTTCGAGGACGGCGACCACCGGTGGGTCGTCCAGGTCGTGAACCACGTCGTCTTCGCCGACCCGGACAACGCCGAGGCACGCGCGCTCCAGGCCGACGCGCTGGAACAACTCGGCTACGGCAGCGAGAACGGCACCTGGCGCAACTTCTACCTGATGGGAGCCCTCGAACTGCGCGAGGGCTCCGTCGGCACCCCGACCACCCCCCTCTCGCCCGACCTCTTCGCGGCCCTGACCCTGGAACAGCTCTTCGACTCGCTGGCCATCCGCATCGACGGGCCGACCTGCTGGGACGCCGACCTGTCGGTGCGCTGGAACCTGCGCGACGGCGGGGCGTACACCTGGCGCCTGCACAACGGCCTGCTCACCCACGGCACCGCCGACGGCCCGGACAGCGCCGACCCCGGCGTGCAGATCACGCTCGACGAGGCCGACCTGCGCGCCCTCCTCCTCGGCACACTCGCACCAGCTGACCTCCTCGCCCCCGGCCGCGCCGACATCGGCGGCGACCCGGGCGTCCTCGCCGAACTCCTCGGCCACCTCACCGACCCCGACCCCGACTTCGCCATCGTCACCCCCTGACCGGGCCAGAGGCGCGCGGCACCGCCGTGGTGCAGCCGTCCTGTGCTTCCGGATGGCCCGAGCGCCACCGCGCGATCGCCGCGGTGGCGCTCCGGCCGCACGGGAACGGCGCAACCGCCCGGCCGCGTCCTCCCCGGTCGGGGGCGCCACCCCGATCGGCGGGGACGGGCACGGCAGGGGACCGGCACGGCTGCATCGCAATTCGCCGCGTGGGCAAGGGACTTCGATACCGAACGGGACCGCCGCTCCGCCATCCCCGACCCGGCCCGGGAGTCGGGCGCCGCGCTGCCCCGGCGGTGCCGGCGAGCATCCAGCGCTTCCAGCTCGGCGAGGAGACGGCGCCGACCTGATCGCCAAGGCGGACACCGCGGGCGACCCGCCACTTGGCGTCGGGCGAGGTCGTTTCGTGGCGGACGTGGCAGCGTCGGCCGGGCCGGTGGTCGCGGCGATCCCCGGGGCCGACCCGCCACGCACACCCGCCGAACCGGAGGCCTCTGCCGCCGCCGCGCGGCACGGGGCCGGAACGCGATGAACTTCGGACGCGGAGTGGAAGCGGCTGTGGCCGTTGCTGCCGGGGAGCAACAGGCGACGTTCACAGCGCGAAGGGCCGGTAGGCCAGGGCTTGTTCGACCACCGTAGCCGCCGTCGGCGCCGACCCGTCGGGCCAGAAGATCAGGTCACTGACATAGCCGCTCGGACAGCCGAGGGCCCTGTCCAGTGCCTCCAGCGCACGATGTGCCTCGGCGGCATCGGCGTAATCCGCATCCATGATCCTCTGCACCACTGCAACGGCATCCTCGCGCGTCACCACCACGGCCACCCCCTCCAGGAGTAGGGGAGCCTAGCTGGTCGGCCGGACACCTCCGACAGGAGCTGTCCGGCCATCAACAAGCTGAAGGATCAGCACGCAGTGGCTACGTGCGGCGACGGGCCGGTACGTCCGCCGCAGCACCGCCACTGCAGCGGCCCTGGTCAACCGGCTTCGGACGTGGTCCGCTGACAGGACCAGACTGCTACTCGACAGTGATGTCTTCGTAGGTGATCGTCACCGTTTCCGTCGCCGGCCCGGACTCGGCAGCTCCCAGCGAGGGTCCCTCCCAGCGGGATGCCCAAGCGTTGCTGAGGTGAATACGGCGGACAGTCTGCTTCCTCGCATCCTTCAAGGCGATCGTGATGTTCTGCCGGGCAGCGTCGAGGTCGGCGTTGACCAGAGTGGCCTTGATCCAGTCGGTGAACGCGGTGCTCTTGTCCAGGCCGCGGGTGATCGTGATCTCACCGGTCCTGCGCGCGCCCGGCTGCTTGCGAATGAGCAGCTCACCGGTCGGTGAGACCTGTCGGATTTCGACGACGTCCTGCTCCAGTTGCAGCCCCGATACGGACTGAACGGTCTCGACCTGGAACTTGCCCAACTCGATGGCAAAGGTGCTGCTGCTGAACGAATCACCGGTCAACACGATGGACGCCTCCCACGGCTCATGACTGGATGGGCCGTTGATCATTTCCTCCGGCCCGCAAAGTGCCTAACGCCACAAGCTCGCGGAGGTCACATGATCGGCCGGACATCTGCTCCTAGCCGTTGTAGGTCTCGAACCTGACGACGGCCGCGACCGTGCCCTCCCAGCGGACCTCGATGTCCACCCAGTCGATCCGGCCGCGGGCGGGCGGGTCGATCCTGGTCCGGAGGCCGTCGCCCTCGGTCCGGTCGAGGACGTTCTCCGGCAGGGTGGTGACCCAGTCGCGTGCTGCGGACCGGGGCATCCGGAACTCCCCGGTCCAGGCGGTCGCGAAGTGGCTGCCGGCGATCTTCGTGCACCCCAAAGGAGCCGTCGTGCCCCTCCTGTCGACCTCCACCCTGTCCGCGCCCGACCGGGCGGAGTGCTGGCGTGACGCCGTGTCGCGCACCTTCATCCCGCTGGAGGTGACCCTGCGCGAGGAGTCCCCCTCGCCCTCCACGATCGTCAGCCACCGGCTGGGCCCGCTGCAGATCGCCCTCGTGGAGTCCGGTCCGCAGACGGCGACCCGCTCGAAGCGCATGATCGCCCGCGGCGGCGAGGAGTACGTCACGCTCGCCCTCCAGCACACCGGGACGGCCCAACTCGTCCAGGGCGGGCGGCAGGCCGTGCTGCGGCCGGGCGAGTTCTGCATGTCGGATTCGGGCCGCCCGTTCGCCAAGGACCTGCCGGACCGCTTCTCGCCGCCGCCTGGAGTTGTGCCGGCACGAGCTCTTCAGCCAGGCGGGCAGCGGCCCCAACGTGGCGTCGATCGCCTACCGCTGGGGCTTCGTGAACGCCGCGTACTTCAGCCGGTCGTTCAGGGCCGCGTTCGGGATGTCGCCCCGCGAGTGGCTGGTGGCGTGCCGCGCCGGCTGACGCCCGCCGGCCGCCCGGGGCAGCTCGGCGCAGCTCGGTCGCCGTGGTCGCCTTGGGCAGCTTCGTCCCCGTGGGGGCGGGGGAGTAGGGTCGCCGTGTCGAGGGGGAGGATCATGGACACGTTCACGTTCGAGCGGCTGCACCACGTCCAGCTGGACGTTCCGGCGGGCTCCGAGGAGCAGTGCCGGCAGTTCTGGGGCGGCGTGCTCGGGATGACCGAGCTGGCGAAGCCCCCGGTGCTGGCGGCCCGCGGCGGCTGCTGGTTCCGCGCCGGCGGGTACGAGGTCCACCTCGGCGTCGTCCGGGAGCCATCCCCTTCGCCCAAGGCACATCCCGGCATCCTGGTGACCGGCCTGGACGCACTCGCCGCCCGGCTGGAAGCCGCCGGACACCCCGTGGTCCGGGACGGGAACTTCCCCGGCTTCCGCCGCTTCCACTGCGCCGACCCCTTCGGCAACCGGCTGGAGTTCCTGGAACCCGACCCCGCGGCCTGAGCGTTCCGAGGCGGACGGTCCGCCACGGCCGGGGTACCCGGGCGGGCTTCCGGGTGCGGCACGGTCGGGGTCAGCCGGGGGTACCGGGTGGCGGTGCGGTGTCCTCCAGGAAGCCGAAGGCCAGACCGGTCAGGAATCGAGAAGCCCCGGCCGCCGTGCAGCGCCTAGCGTGATGGTCATGGCAACCACCGCTTCCCCCGCAGCCCGCGTCTCCCTC